>NZ_VPBF01000050.1:0-16088 GCF_013418865.1 Acinetobacter sp. YH12117 | reverse complement strand
AGTGATGGGAGAGCATGTTCAAGAGTGGATTCTAAATGTTCAGATAAAGACATAAAAAAATGAGCGTATTTACATACACTCATTTTTACTACATTTTACTAAAATTTGCTTAACTGACTGGCATTACCACAAAGGGGCTTTTTTTATGGCTACGGTTTTTGCTTGCTGGCCCAGTAGGCCTGTAGTTTGCGATACAGCGCTGATTCTTTTTCAAACCAGGTGGCTTTGGCATTCAGTAACAGCTTGGCGACCAGGTAGGCACCCGTGACCTGACCGACCACCGGTAGACCCAACAGCAGACCAATAAAGGCAATTTTACTGACCTTGATGCCAGATACTTTGGCCGCCATCCATTTAAATTCTGACCAGCTGATTTCCTGCTGCTGATAGCGCCGGAACAGTTCATAAATTGCCAGTGAAACACTGGCCACGGAGATGGCCGGAAAGTAGTCCCAGAAATGTTCATCATTCGGGTCTTTGGCGGTAACAATTACATCAATCGCATCTTCCACGCTCTGGGTCAGCTCTTTGGTGCTGAGACCAGAACTTTCCAGACCCAACTGTGCCGCGATTTCTTCAGTGGCAAGCAACATTTCTTCAGGAGGGGCAGCAATCCAGTCTTTGCCGGTGCCAGTACCTTCGATGGCTTTTAGTTGCAGTTGCCAGCTTTCGCCGCTGTGCTGATCGGCCAGAAGCACATCAAAATCGGTATGGTCGTGCTGGTCCAGATACGCGGCATATAGACTGTCGCCATCTTCATGGTCTAGCCGTACAAATTCCATGTCATGCAACATGCCTTTGACCGTCGATACCAGCCCGACAATCTGCTGTTCATCAAAACCCTGTAAATAAGCCTGAATATCTTCCAGAGGGGCGTTTGCCAGTTCAGCATGGCTGCGTCTTAATGCAGCCAGTACCGCCTGATCTGTTTCAGTCAGTTGCGGCGTGTGCGTGTTCCAGGCCAGTTTGGCCAATACGGTGGTGATGGCCAGCGCATCAAAATTTTTACGGAGATAGTGAATCGGAGAGGACGATCGGGTCATGGCTTAATCCTCTGGCTGTTGCAGCTGCTCTGCCTGAGCCTGTCCCTGTTTTTTACCTTGCTGGAACGCCTGTTTCCATACCGCTTTAATGCGTTCCTCACTGAGTTTTTCATTACGGGCTTTATGGGAAAAATACAGATCAGCCACTTTCATAATCGCAAAAGTCAGGCCGTAGACCAGTGGAATGGTCAGCAGGCCGCCAAAGCCAAAGGTCACGGTTTTCCAGACCCCCAGTGCAATCTGCTGCGCGGCGATGCCCAAACCCACCAGCCCGATCAGTTCCTTGACCCAGTCCAGCGCTTCATTGTCGGTCAGTTTAATACCGTGAATGGCAGCAATCCGGCTGGCAAAGTAGCCTTGTAAGGGTGTCAGAATCAGAATATCGGCAAAAGGCAGGGGCTGAATGGCGACACCGGCACAGGTGGCACAGGCCAGATGGGTGATTTTGGCAATTTTTTTATCCTGAGAAAGGTCATCCCGGAATTCAATCTGGGTGATTTCTTGACGTACTTTTTCTGTAATTTTCATACAAAGGAGTGATCTGTCTGCGCTTTTAAGCATGCTATGGTAATCAGAACAAAAAAGAAAGTGATGTCCGCATTACACCAAGATACCCAGGATGTGCCCATGCAAGCATTCATTGATTTATGGAAAGGATTCCGGCTGTTGCCTTCGGCCTGGCTGCTGTTAATGCAGTTTTTTATTCTCGTGTTGTCGCTGCTCAGTCATCATGCCACCTATCGCGTGCTGATCTGGATGCTGGGCGTGGTGGTATTGCTGTTAATTGCCAAAGTCATTCGTCAGACCCCGATGTTTACTTTTTTAGGGCTGAGCTTTGTCACGGGCGCCTTGTTCTTTTCTCTGCTGATTGTGCTGGGGGTTAATAACCCGACCGTACTGGTGATTAGTCATGCCTTTGAAGCCGCGGCCTATTTAAGTGCGGCCTATGGTTTGCTGCGTTATATGTTTGAAGACCGTTACCTGACTCGCGATGAACTGTTTGCCGCCGGCGCAGTATTCACCTTAATTGCCTGGGCGTTTGCCTTTGTTTACAATATTTGCCAGATACTGGATCCTTCCAGTTTTTATCATCCGACCCAACCAGATTTACAAAGCTGGCTGGATCTACTGTTTCTGAGTTTCAGTTTGCAGTCTGCCACCGGCCTGTCTGACCTGATGCCGATTGGTCCGGCAGTACGGGTGATTGCCATGCTGCAAATGTTTTGCGGGGTGATGTATCTGGCCTTAATTGTTTCCCGGCTGATTGCCCTGCAATACATTCGTCATTTGCCCAGAAATAAAGATTAATCATCGGCTTGGGCTATTGTGTTACAGCAGTTCAATAGTGTTTCTGCTGCGAGAGGACTAAGCTGTGCGCGAGTTTAAGCTCACGACACTCATCTTTTGTTCACCTTTGCGGTGAATGCTGCCCGGACCTAAAGCGTCTGTCTATCATCTTTAAAAATAAAATGGGGGAGTTATGCCTTCCGAAAAATTGCCCTGGTGGGGCAATATCAATCCGAATGTATTTATCAGTACGGTCGCGGTTATTGCGATTTTTCTGGCGGTGGTGCTGCTGGCGCCCAATAGTTTTGAACTGCTGACCCAGCGCATGAACCAGTGGATTACTGATTCTTTTAGCTGGTTCTATGTACTGTCAGTGGCGGTATTCCTGATTCTGCTGATTTATATTGCACTGTCCGATATGGGCAAAATCAAGCTCGGTCCGGACCATAGCCAGCCGGAATATCATCAGGGTTCCTGGTTTGCGATGCTGTTTACCGCCGGGATGGGCATTGGTCTGATGTTCTTTGGCGTGGCTGAACCGGTGATGCACTATGTCTCGCCACCGGTCGGTGAGCCGGCCACCATCCAGGCAGCGCAGCAGGCGATGCGTATTTCTTTTTTCCACTGGGGCATTCATGCCTGGGCCATTTATGCGCTGGTCGGGCTGGCGCTGGCTTATTTTGCTTACCGGCACAATCTGCCACTGAAAGTCCGTTCGGCCCTGTATCCGCTGATTGGCTCAAAAATTTACGGCCCGCTCGGAGATGGGATTGATACCTTTGCCACGCTCGGTACTGTCTTCGGAATTGCCACCACTTTGGGTTTTGGCGTGACCCAGATCAATTCCGGCTTAAATTATTTATTCGGGATTGAACAAAGTGCCAGTACCCAGATGATCCTGATTATTGTGGTCAGCAGCATGGCGTCTTTGTCGGTGTTTTTTGGTCTGGACAAAGGTATTAAACGGCTGTCAGAGCTGAATCTGGTGCTGGCGGTGGTGCTGCTGTTATTTGTATTTATAACGGGGCCGAGTATCTATCTGCTGCAAACCACCATTCAGAATATTGGTCAGTATGCCTCGAATCTGTTTCATATGACCTTTAATTTATATGCCTATCAACCGAGTGGCTGGATTGGGGGCTGGACCATCATGTACTGGGCCTGGTGGATTTCCTGGTCGCCATTTGTGGGACTGTTTATTGCCCGGGTGTCCAAAGGACGCAGTATCCGTGAATTTATTGTGGGAGTAATGCTGATTCCAACCGGTTTTACTTTGGTCTGGATGGGTTTTATGGGCAATGCCGCGCTGAATAGCATTTTGCATGAGGCGAACCTGCAACTGATGACCGCGGTACAGCAGGATTCCTCGGTGGCCCTGTTTGAGTTTTTAAGTAATCTGCCTTTTGCTTCCATCATGAGTCTGCTGGCGACCCTGCTGGTGATGCTGTTTTTTGTTACTTCGGCAGATTCGGGTGCGCTGGTCACAGATTTTCTCACTGCAAAAACAGAACATTCTCCGGTCTGGCAACGGCTGTTCTGGACCGTGTTGATGGCGGTGCTGGCGATTATCCTGCTATTGGCCGGTGGCCTGAGTGCGCTCCAGTCGGCCACCATTATGAGTGCCTTGCCATTTACCCTCATTCTGCTGCTGATGTGCTGGGGCCTGCTCAAAGCCCTACGGCTAGATGTCACCAAAATGAATGCCTTGCAGGAAGCGCGGATTACGCCGCGCGCCATTCATAATCCACGCAGCTGGCAACAGCGTCTGGGGCTGATCATGCATTATCCGCATAGCCAGGCTGAGGTAGAACAGTATATTCAGATTCAGGTACAGCAGGCTTTTGAGAATATTCAAAAGGAATTCCAGAAGCGGCATCTGACTGTGTCGATTGATTCGCTGGAAGATGGCCTGCGTTTAAAGGTCGATCATCAGCATGAGATTAACTTTATTTATCAGGTGGTGTCCCGTGAAACTGTGCCGCCGAGCTTTATGCCAGAAGTTACGGCCGATGCACCATTTTATCAGGCCGAGGTATTTTTAAGAGAGGGCGGGCAGAACTACGATGTAATGGACTGGACCCAGGAAGATTTACTGCAGGATATCCTGGATCAATATGAACGGCATTTATATTTCCTGAGTATTGTACGTAGTCCGGAATAATCATTTCTTTCAAACAAAAAAAGACGCTCATAGAGCGTCTTTTTTACATCAGTTTCTAAATCAGATTAGAAACGGAATTTAGCATTTAAGCCAACAGTTTGAGTATCTACTGCTGCATTTTCAGCGTTAGCATTTACATAGCTTGCGCCAACTGCAACTGCTGGAGTGATGAAGTAGTTTACGTTTGCACCCCAAGCTGAATCAATTAGGAAATCACCGCTAGTTTCAGCATAAGAAGCACCTACGCTAAGAGCAGGCGTTAAGTAAAGATCAGTTTTCAGGTTGTACGCTGTGCTTTCACCGTAAACAAGGCCAGTTTCAAAACCGATTGCCATGTTTGTACCATCAATTGCACCCACGTATTTAGTACGTGCAGTAATAGCATCTTGATCTTCATTGATTGTTAATGCTTCACCAACGGCTTTAACTGCACCATTTGCAAGTGTACCGAAGGCATCAACAGCCATTGTGTCAGCAATGCTGGTATAACCTACAGCAACCAGAAAGTTTGGTGCTAGCAATGCACCCACTTCTAATGCATAGCGGTCGCCATTGTCATCAGCAGTAAATTCATTTTTGCCATCGTTGTGCGTGTGGCTATAAGAAGCGCTTGCATAGGCTGGAACGAATTTTGTCGGAATGTAAGCTTCAGCTTTAGCACCGTAAACATGAGATTCTACATCTGAACGACCACCTTCACGTGGCGCATCGTATTGACCATATTGGTAAGCTAAAGAAAAGTTAGATGCTTGGTTTAAAAATGCAGCTTCAGCTAAAGGCCCTTTAGTTGAATCAACATTTTTGAAGTAGTAAGTACCTTGAACTGCACCAGTAAAGTTTTGATCGTTTTCAGTTGTATCTAGGAATTCTGATTGACCTTGAACTTCAAATTGGTACGCTTGAGCACCGGTCATGGCTAATAATAAAGCTGTGGCTAAACCGAGTTTTTTCATGATAGTTACCAGTTTTGTTAAAAATGGATTAAACAATAGGCATTGTATTGTAACAATTTATTAAGTCAATGAAGACAAAGGAGATTATTTAGTTGAGTAATTGCTCTAAAATATGTATAGGCGAAAAAGTAGTCAATTGATAAATCTGTTGTCAACCTAAAAAGTGTATAAAGAACAAGCGGCTAAATCTCATTTGCGAAAGAAAAGTGTTTGCTGCCTCACTTTTCTTTATAGTTAATATGAATTGATTCAATATAAATTATCTATAAAAGCAATCTAATAAAAATGTGAAAAGCAGCGCATAAAGCTTAAAAAATGAAACTTAAGACCAAGATTATGTAGCTGAAATTGATAACGCTTTACTTTTTTTCTACGTTTTCTGGTTTTTATAGGTCTAAATTCGCTGACTATTAATACTGGTTAAACTAAAAGCAGACTATTTTAATAGGCTTTACAAAAAGTGTAATAAGTATCATAATGGCTAGGTAAAGTTATACCGTTTGGTCAGCTTTATCGAAATTGTGATTTCGGTCATGATTTTTCTTGATGCAGGACTAGAGGTTAGAGGAACTGCACTGAGACTCTCCACAAAGTTTTACTTTTTATATGCCCAGCTTTCCCCAAGGCTGGGTTTTTTTTATGCCTGAATCCTGTAGTCAGGATTAAAACCGCTTAAGTATAAATTTATTGTGCATTATGTTGGTGCAATATTTCTTGAATTAAAAAGCGCTATTGAATATATGACCATAAAAAAATCCCGGTTTTCAACGAAAACCGGGATTTTTTAGCCAAAATTTGCGGGAAAATTTAAAATTCTGCTGAGGAATATCTAAAGTCGCCCCAATGTGGTGCATTATGCACTTATTTGATGCAGCTGTAAAATGTTTTCTTTAATTTTTTATACAATTTTTAAAACCTTATTTTCATTATATAAATTAGTTTCTTATATTTAATTTTTAAGAGGATGCAATCTCGGTTGCCCTTCAAAAAAAATAGAAACTTACTCTAATTTCGTCGGTTTTTATTCAATTTAATCAATAAATTTGTTAACCTTGTCACAATTTTTTAGTTATCTTGTTGATTTATTCGACTTATAGTTGAATGAACGCTGCCGCTGTCCTGTTATTTTTTTCCTCAGCAGTGTGGTCATCCGCTTCAGGTCGTTGCTCTGCCTTTGTTGATTCAATACGTTCAGTTCATGCTCATGGTAGTGAGGTTATAAACATGTCCCATCGCTTGCATTCAGAGAATACTAAGCAGCGTCTGTTTATTTCTATGCTCATTATCATCCTGTCGATTCTGTTTATTTCGGTTCCGGTGACGCTGAAGAGTTATCGCTCTTATCAGCAGTCCGATGTGGTGCTGACCGAAATTTCTGTCTTACGTCATGTGGCCGATCTGGCTAACGAGATTTCACGCGAACGTGGTCCGGCCAATAAGGTCATGTCCAGTACTCCAGATGAACTCAGTGCCAACCTGAAAGAGCTGACCCTGTTTCGAGAGCGGGTCGATCTGCAGATTGAACACACCATGCAATTGTTAAATAGCGCCGGTTTTGCTGCACAGGCCAATGCCTTGACCACCGATTTAAAACCGGCTTTGGCAAAAGGACGTGCTGCGGTGGATGCCTATGCAGCACAACCCTATGCCCAGCGCAGTTCAGCACAGCTGGATCAGGCCATTCAGGCCATGTTTCGTGCCTGGGATGAAGTCTATGAGGTGCTGAAGCATGTCATGATGCAGTCGGAAGGCAAAAAGACCATGCTGTCGGAGTCCTATAGTCTGATTCTGGTACTGGCCGATTTACGTGATCAGGCCGGACGTCTGGCCTCGACGATTATGGCGGCAGTGACTTTTAAAGAACCGATTTCTGAACAGAACCTGGCCTATTCCTTACAGAGCCAGCGACAGTCTTATTATTTATGGGATCTGGTCAACTCGATTCAGCCTGAACAGCACAAAACGCCTGAATATCTGGGACTGCATCAACAGGTTAAACAAAAATATCTGGATCAGGGGGTTCCCATTGTCAGCCAGCTGATTGAAGAAAGTCTGCATGCGCGCCCGTATTCATTAAGCGGAACTGAATTGACTCTGAAGATTGTTGATAAATTTACGACAGTGGTGAATCTGCAGAAATATCTGCTGGATTATAGTGTCTGGCTGGCTCAGCAGGAGCGTCATGCGGCTTGGCAGCAGTTTATCCTGACGCTGTCGGTGTCGATTATTTCCTTGCTGGCGGCCCTGTTTACCATGGTCTATGCGCGTTTTAAGGTATTTAAACCTTTAATTGAAGCGCGGGATCTGATTTTAGAACTATCCGAAGCCCAGCCGCAGACGGCCACAGCTCCAGATTCCTCACCCACCTCTTTATTTGCTGCGCTCAAGCAGTTGCAGGCACGTTTGGCTGAACGGGATTTGCTGGAATTCCAGCTACGCAATATGGCCAATACCGATACCCTGACCGGGGTTTCCAATCGTCTGGCGCTGGAAGAATATATTCAATATCTGAATCAGAATCCGGACAAGCTCCATCAAACCGGTTTAATTATTATTGATATTGATGACTTTAAAGAGGTCAATGATCAGTATGGGCATATTGTCGGTGACCGGGTGATTCAGGGAATTGCCGAAGTGTTAAAACACAGTGTGCGTTCATCTGATCTGATTGTGCGTTATGGGGGCGATGAATTCCTGATTCTGATTGAGCAGATTGATCTGGACGGGGCCTTGAGTATTGCCGAGAAATTACGTCAGGAAATTAGCCAGAATGTTCTGACCCTGCCGGGACTGGACACGCCGTTAAATATTTCTGTCAGTGCCGGGGTCGCCGCAGATGCAGGCAGCTGGATGGAACTGTTTGGCCGGGCAGATCACTCCTTATTTAAGGCCAAAGAGAAGGGGCGGAATAGGGTGGAAAGTATGCTCTAAACCGTAAATTAAAATAGAAAAATATTTTAAATATATATCTTGATATTTTTCAGGTGAATCTAATAACAAAGAAAAGGGCTCCTCAGAGCCCTTTCATTTTATTTTAACATCGGTTTCAGGAATTTTCCGGTATGGGAGGCTTTCACTTTCACCACCTCTTCCGGGGTACCTTCGGCAATAATCATCCCACCGCCGGCACCACCTTCCGGGCCTAAATCCACAATCCAGTCTGCGGTTTTAATCACATCCAGATTGTGTTCAATCACCACAATGGTATTTCCCTTGTTGCGCAGCTCATGCAGGATGTCCAGTAGTTTGGCAATGTCATGGAAATGCAGACCGGTGGTTGGTTCATCCAGCACGTACAGGGTTTTACCGGTATCCCGTTTTGCCAGTTCGCGTGCCAGTTTGACCCGCTGCGCTTCACCACCAGATAAGGTGGTGGCTGACTGACCCAGACGGATATAACCTAAACCGACTTGATTCAAGGTTTCCAGACGGCGGTGAATCACCGGAATGGCATCAAAGAAATGCATGGCATCTTCGACCGTCATTTCCAGCACATCGGAAATATTTTTGCCTTTGTAATGCACTTCCAGGGTTTCGCGGTTATAGCGTTTGCCATGGCAGGCATCACAGGGGACATACATATCCGGCAGGAAGTGCATGGCGACTTTAATCATGCCATCACCTTCACAGGCCTCGCAGCGTCCGCCTTTGACGTTAAAGGAGAAACGGCCCGCCGCATAACCGCGGCCTTTGGCTTCAGGCGTCTGGGCAAACAGTTCACGAATTGGGGTAAACAGACCGGTATAGGTGGCCGGATTGGAACGCGGGGTGCGGCCAATCGGACTCTGGTCAATATCCACCACTTTATCCAGGAATTGCAGTCCTTCAATGGTGTCAAACTTTTCCGCGCTGAGCGTGGTGGCGCCATTCAGCTGGGTTGCGGCCAATGGCAGCAGGGTACGGTTAATCAGGGTCGATTTACCCGAACCGGATACCCCGGTAACGCAGGTCATCACGCCTAAAGGCAGGGTCAGATCGACATTTTTCAGGTTATGGCCGCAGGCGCCCATCAGCTTGATCTGCTCATCTGGTTTCGGTGGCTGGGTGCGCTGTTTCGGCACTTCAATCTTGAGCTTGCCCGACAGGTATTGACCGGTCAGGGAATTGGCATTGGCCGCCAGTTCCTGATAGGTCCCTTCGGCAATCACATTCCCGCCATGCACGCCGGCGCCCGGCCCGATATCAATAATATGGTCTGCGGCGCGAATCGCATCTTCATCATGTTCGACCACCAGTACGGTATTGCCCAGATCACGCAGGCGAATCAGGGTTTCCAGCAGGCGGTCATTATCACGCTGATGCAGACCAATAGACGGTTCATCCAGCACATACATCACGCCCATTAAACCGGCACCAATCTGCGACGCCAGACGGATGCGTTGGGCCTCACCACCCGAGAGCGTTTCGGCAGAGCGTGACAGACTCAAATAGTTCAGGCCGACTGAGACCAGAAAGTGCAGACGTTCACGGATTTCCTTAAAAATCTTGTCGGCAATTTCGCCTTTGGCACCTTCCAGATTTAGGTTCTGATAGTAATGCTCGGCGTCACCAATCGACATTTTGGTAATCTGGCTGATGGTTTTGTCTTTGACTCGCACATGACGCGAAATTTCATTCAGACGTGAGCCGTCACAGGCATCACAGGCGGCATTGGAGAGATACTGCGCCAGATCATCGCGGACATAATTACTTTCCGTTTCACGATAGCGGCGTTCCAGATGTGGCAAAATTCCTTCAAACGGCTGTACCCGGTTGTGACGACGACCACGTTCATCGACATAGCTCAGGTCAATTTTTTCCCGGCCACTGCCGTAGAGGAATTTTTTCTGGGTGTCTTTGTCCAGTTCATTCCAGGGCGTATCCAGGGAAAAATCATAATGATCGGCAACTTTTTGCAGCATGCCATAATAATAAGGACGCTGACGGTCCCAGCCACGAATTGCACCCTGGCTTAAAGAAAGTTCCGGATTGGGAATGAGCTTGTCGGCACTAAAATGGCTTCGTGTGCCCAGGCCATCACAGACCGGACAGGCACCAAACGGGTTGTTAAATGAAAACAGGCGCGGTTCCAGTTCGGCCACGGCACGGTCACATTCCGGGCAGGAGTGTTTGGCCGAGAACACCCGGTCCGGATGTTCACCTTTCATCCACGATAAAATCGCAATATCTCCACCTAAACGTAAAGCGGTTTCAAAACTTTCGGCAATACGGTTGCCCAAATCATCCCGGACTTTAAAGCGGTCGACCACCACTTCAATGCTGTGTTTTTTCTTTTTGTCCAGTTCTGGCGGCGGATCAATCTCCATGATTTCGCCATCTACCCGGGCACGAACAAAACCCTGGCTTTGCAGTTGTTCAAACAGATGGGTATATTCGCCTTTACGTTCACGTACCACTGGGGCTAACAGCAGCAGGGCGGTACCTTCTTCCAGACCTTTAACCACATCGACCATTTCAGACACGGTCTGCGCCACCATAGGCAAGTCATGTTCCGGACAGTAGGGCGTACCCACGCGTGCATAGAGCAGACGTAAATAGTCATAAATTTCGGTAATGGTGCCGACGGTAGAACGCGGGTTGTGACTGGTCGATTTCTGCTCAATGGCAATGGCCGGACTTAAGCCTTCAATCGAGTCGACTTCCGGTTTTTCCATTTGTGACAGGAATTGGCGCGCATAGGCCGAGAGCGATTCGACATAACGGCGCTGACCTTCGGCATACAGGGTATCGAAAGCCAGGGAAGATTTACCTGAACCGGAAAGTCCCGTAATCACCACAAACTTGTCGCGTGGAATATCAAGGTTCACATTCTTCAGGTTATGGGTACGTGCGCCTCGAATACGGATATGACTTTGGCTCATGCAATGATCCTAGAAAATTCATTTAAAACCTCTATATGATAGCGCATGAAAAATGTTCAAGTGCAGGCTTAAGGTATTTCTCGTCAAATTATGTCGGTTGATTGCAAATAAAGGCCAAGATCTGAAAACGACAAGGATAAAAATTGTCAGGATAAAGAATGTAGGGATCAAAGCGCACAAGAATGAAAGAGAGCTGTCGGCTCTGGTGCAAGTCTGCTGATCCTGCACCAGGGCGAGTGATCAAAGATTAGTTGCGACTGTCCAGACCCGGCCAGTTGCGCTGTGCATAGGCGCTGTCCCAGAACAGCCATTCCAGTTCAGCGGCACGGGTATAGGCCTGACGCATTTTTGCCAGCGTGTCAGCATCACAGCGCTCGGCCACGCGGTCAACCGTGGCAATCACATTGCGCACCGCAGTATGGAACTCTTCGCCGGCATAGGTATCGACCCAAGCCTGATATGGGTTGTTGGCGACCGAGTTGCCGACAATATCTCTACCGACTTCGGCATAAATCCAGAAACATGGCAATAATGAGGCCAGCACCACCGGATAACTCTCCGACCAGGCAGTGGCAACCAGATAACTGGTGTAATGATGGCAGGCCAGGGTCAGCGGCGTATTTTCAAACTGTTCCTTGCTAATGCCAAAATCCTGCATAAAGCCGTTATGGAGTGAACGTTCTACCACAATCGCTACCTTGGCGGCTTCGGCAAACTGGATCACATCATCGGCATCAAAGGCTTTGGCAGCACACACCGCCAGCGCGCGGCCATAGGCCAGTAAATAATGCGCATCCTGAATCACATAGTGGCTAAAGGCCTCACGACTTAGGCTGCCTTGCGCCAGTTCCTGGTTAAAGGGTAGGGCCAGGGTGTTTTGATACAGTTCTAAATTCTGTTGCCACAATTGTTCAGAAAAACGCATGTCCGGTTCCTGTAAAGCATCAAGATCAATGCCCAAAGACTAGCATACTTGCGCTGCAAAGATGAGCCGCTTTGATTTGTATCAGAATAAACAAAAAAGCATACGAAGTGTTTTGGCATCGTCATCAAAAAGCGTCATAATAGCGGCCATATCTCTATCGCCGAGGTCCTGCATGTCTTCAGCAGGATGCACGCGGCGCATTCGGTGTAATTCAAGTTTAATATTTACCGAATTTCTTTATCTAATAATGTCATAGGTCGATTTGTCATGATGAAACATTTTGGTTTCTCTATTGCATTTACGATCGTGTGTCTCGGTTTGTCTGCTTATTGGGGCTATACCCACGGCCCGGAAGCAGGCCTGAAAACCATGTTCACAGCACTGACCATTACGGCCATTCTCGCCATTATGGAAGTGTCGTTATCGTTTGATAACGCGGTTGTTAACGCATCAGTCCTGCGCGGTTGGGACCATTTCTGGAAAATGCTGTTCCTGACGGTCGGGATTCTGATTGCCGTATTCGGTATGCGTTTAATTTTCCCGGTGGTGATTGTTGCCGTCACAGCCGATATGGGCATGATGGAAGTGGTGCAGCTGGCACTGAATAATCCGAAAGAATATTCGGCCAAATTAATGGCGCATCATCCTGAAATTGCAGCATTTGGTGGTGCCTTCCTGTTAATGGTGTTCCTGAACTTCTTCCTCGATGATGAAAAAGACACCCACTGGTTCCGCTGGATTGAGCGCCGTTTATCCAATCTGGCCAGCGTACCGGCCATGTCGGTCTTTATTGCACTGGTGGCTTTGCTGATCATGGCGGCCAATGTGGTTGAGGACAAACGTCTGGTGGTGACCATGGCCGGCATTTGGGGCATCGTGATTTATATTGGTGTACAGGTATTGAGTCATTTACTGGGTGGCGAACCTGAAGTCGATGAAAATGGCAATGCGATTCGTCATGATGAAAATGGCGTACCAACCGGTGTGGTGAAAGCCGGTATTGGTGGCTTCTTGTATCTGGAAGTGCTGGATGCCTCGTTCAGTTTTGATGGCGTAATTGGTGCCTTTGCGATTACTTCGGATGTGGTAATTATCATGCTCGGTCTGGCGATTGGTGCGATTTTCGTGCGTTCGATGACCATTTATCTGGTAGAAAAAGGCACCCTGGATGCTTATATTTACCTGGAACATGGTGCGCATTATGCGATTGGTGCGCTGGCCTTTATCATGATTGCCAGCGGAACCGGTTTACATGTCCCGGAAGTGGTCACCGGCCTGATTGGTGTGGCCTTTATTGTCTGGGCGGTATTTGCCTCAATTCAATATAAAAAACGTCAGGCACTGCACTAAGTTGCAGTCTGATCGGAAGAAGGTGCAAACAATTGCACCTTTTTTTATGACTGGTAGTTCAGATGCAGAATATTGTGCTGAATATCGCAGCATCTGCAGCATGAATGATGTAGGATATTCGCATACAAAATTGTTGCACTTAGCCTATTGATATGATGAATGCCTTAGAACGCCGTTCAACTTTTGCCTTAAGCAGTATTTTTGCCTTACGCATGTTGGGTCTGTTCATGATTATTCCGGTTTTCTCGGTGGCAGGGCAATCCTATCAATATGCAACCCCGACCTTAATTGGTCTGGCGGTTGGGGTGTATGGTCTGACCCAGGCCATCTTACAGATTCCATTTAGCCTGATTGCTGATCGCTATAGCCGTAAACCGCTGGTGGTGCTTGGACTGTTACTGTTTGCTTTAGGCGGTGCCATTGCTGCAATGTCAGAGACCATTTATGGGGTCATCATTGGCCGGGCCATTGCCGGTGGCGGCGCAGTCTCTGCCGTGGTGATGGCTTTACTGGCCGATGTCACCCGTGAAGAACAGCGCACCAAAGCCATGGCCATGATGGGCATGAGTATTGGTTTATCCTTCGTGATTGCCTTTAGTGCCGGGCCGTGGCTGACCGGACTGGTTGGTATTTCCGGGCTGTTCTGGGTGACCACCATTATGGGACTGGCGGCCATTGCCATGTTGCTGCTGGTGCCTAAAGTCACGCGCCATCATCGTAATTTCCAGCAGGGCTATTTGCCGCAGCTCAAACAGGTGCTAAAAATGGGCGATTTAAACCGCCTGCATCTGTCAGTTTTTACCCTGCATTTACTGCTAACGGCGATGTTTATTTATGCACCGCCGCAGCTGATTGAATATGCCGGTCTGCCATTGTCCAGTCATGGCTGGGTGTATTTGCCGCTGCTGGTGCTGAGTCTGTTTTTTGCCTTCCCCAGTATTATTCTGGCGGAAAAATATCGCAAAATGCGCGGTATTTTCCTGACCGCGATTGGCGGGATTATTCTTGGCCTGATCGTGATGATTTTTGGTTTTGAATCTAAATATATCCTGCTGATTGGACTGGGCCTGTTCTTTATTGCCTTTAACGTGATGGAAGCATTGTTACCGTCCTGGTTATCGAAAGCGGCACCGATTCAATCCAAAGCCACTGCAATGGGCGTCAATGCCAGCAGCCAGTTCCTCGGTGCCTTCTTTGGCGGCATGATTGGCGGGCAACTGTTACTGCTGAATAACACGGCGATGGGTTGGAGTATTCTGACCGCAGTTGCTATAATTTGGCTGCTGATGAGTTTTGGTCTGGCCCAGCCGCGTTATCTGTCGTCGATGGTATTTCGCCTGCCTGAGGCCAAACAAACGGATGAGTGGACTTCTCAACTTTTGGCCATTCATGGTATTGAAGAAGTCGTGGTGATGTCTGAACAGCAAGTTGCCTATATAAAAGTCGATAAACAGCAAATTGATGATGCTGCGCGACAACAATTAACGCACTTGTTGGGTAAAGAGGTAGCCATTTAAGCATAACTCTTATAAAGTAAATAATAGAAACAAATAGGAAGAATACAGCTGATGCGTGGTGTAAATAAGGTCATTTTAGTTGGTACTTTAGGTCGAGATCCAGAAACAAAAACTTTCCCGAATGGTGGCTCGCTTACTCAATTTTCTATTGCCACCAGTGATGCGTGGACCGATAAAACCACCGGTGAGCGTAAAGAGCAAACCGAATGGCACCGTATTGTGCTGCATAACCGTTTAGGTGAAATTGCGCAGCAATACTTACGCAAAGGTTCAAAAGTCTATATTGAAGGTTCGCTGCGTACCCGTCAGTGGACCGATCAGAATGGTCAGGAACGCTACACCACAGAAATTCGTGGCGAGCAAATGCAGATGCTGGACTCGGGTCGTCAGCAAGGTGAGCAGGGCGATAACGGTTTTAATCAGCCACGTTTTAACAATAACCAGGGCGGTGGTTATAGCAATAACAACCAGGGTGGCTATGCGCCGCAGGCTCAAGGCGGTTTTAACAACAATAATGCTGGTGGTGGCTATGGCAACCAGGGCGGTTATCAGCAACCGAAACCAGCTCCTGCTGCAACGCCTGCACCGGCAGATTTGGATGATGACTTACCGTTTTAGTACACCCTAGAGACTATGTTTTGTAAAGTTTATAAAATTATTCTTTATTAGTAGTTATTTACAAAAGAAATTTACAGATACTAGAAATGGTTCTGTAAATTTTTTTACTTATGATCTATGATATTTAATACTTAGATATTTTGTTAAATATAACCATGATGTCTGTTAAAAGATTTGTAATGAGTAGTGGTGAGAGATTCGCTGTTCTTTTGAATAGTGAGGGTGTTCCTATGACTTATCCAAATTGGCACTGTTGCAAATAGAGATTTGAGTCGATGATGTTCCCTTTAAAAAGTACTTAGAGACCGAAAACCCTGTTGATTAGACACACTTCACCCTGAGGCTGACCATAATAAAATGACGATGCTTGTCC
>NZ_VPBF01000049.1:0-17047 GCF_013418865.1 Acinetobacter sp. YH12117 | reverse complement strand
TATCGTATGCTGAAAAGAATTGTTGTTTGCGCTGTAGGTGTTTGAAACACAAATCATTGACATAGTTCCAGACAAAATTAACTTCAGATGCCAATTGGTCTAGCACCTTACAATGTTTGTCTTTTATACGTAATTTAAGTGTTTTCATGGGCTTATATTAGCTCATATCAGACTTGAAATATTGTTTTTTAGCAATTAAACGACATTTCATGTCGTGTCGCTTATATCTCTGACCTGAAAGACAGAGGTTTACGCTCCATTTGATAAAAATGACATTGTTTTATAGAAAAGTTGTAAAGCTTGTGCTCAGATTGCTACCATGGCGCAGTTTAGAATTGTCCGATTTTTGCCATGAAAGCATCTTCTCCTAAAATTCAGCGTCGTCCTGTGCATGGCGTATTTTTATTGAATAAACCCCTGGGTATCAGCTCGAATGCTGCACTGCAAAAGGTGCGCTGGCTGTATCGTGCGCAAAAAGCCGGACATACCGGTGCTTTAGATCCGTTGGCCTCTGGTTTATTACCAATCTGTCTGGGCGAGGCGACCAAGTTTTCGCATTTTCTTCTGGATTCAACCAAGCGTTACCAGACCACCATTCAATTGGGACACAGCACCACCACCGGTGATGTTGAAGGTGAAGTGCTGTTAGAGGCTGCGGTACCGGCATTGACTGAAGAAAATATTTTAACCGTCCTGACGCAATTTACTGGCGATATTCAGCAGGTGCCACCGATGTATTCAGCGCTGAAAAAAGAAGGCCGTCCCTTATACGAGCTGGCCCGTAAAGGCATTGAAATTGAACGGGATGCGCGTCCCATCAGTATTTATGCGCTGGAGCTGCTAGGGTTTACTGACAATAGTATCACCCTGGATGTGACTTGTTCCAAAGGCACCTATATTCGTGTACTCGGTGAAGATATTGCCAAGGCGCTCGGCAGCTATGGGCATCTGACCTATTTGCACCGTATTCAGACCGGGCATTTTGATCTGATCCCAAGCTACACCCTGGACTATCTGGAAAGCCTGAGCGAAGCCGAGCGTGAAGCGCTGTTGCTGCCGGTTTATGCCCCGATTGAGCATTTTCCACAGGTACAGGTGCCAGAAGGCCGGGCCGAATATTTTTGTCGCGGCATGGAAAGTAATATTGACCATGCGGCGGCAACTCAGGTATTGGTATTTGAGGGCGAGAAATGTTTAGGGCTGGCGGAAATTACCGATAAAAAACGTCTGGTACCAAAACGGGTCTTGAATCTCTAATTTTCATCTGCACTGAGGCCACAGGATTGCCCCGATATGGATATTGAAATCGTCATCAGCCTCGTGATTTTTGCCTTCTGTGCCGGTGCAATTGATGCCGCGGTTGGTGGTGGCGGCCTGATCCAGATTCCGGCGATTATGGGCGCAATGCCGCAACTGGCGCCGGCCACGGTGTTTGGCACCAACAAACTGGCTTCCATTTGTGGCACTGCTTCGGCGGCCTTTTCTTTTTTACGCAAAGTGAAGCTGTCCTGGAAATTGCTGGGCGTGATTGGACTATGTGCCTTTCTCAGCTCTTTCGTTGGCGCAGCCTGCGTGTCAATGATTCCGACCGATATTTTGCGGCCCTTTGTGCTGCTGATGCTGATCGTGATTGCCATCTACACCTTCATGAAAAAGCAGTTTGGCCAGCTGCATGTGCAGCAGACTTTAAACCGCAAAATGTTGCTCCTGGCGGCGTTGGGCAGTGTGCTGATTGGTTTTTATGATGGTATTTTTGGCCCCGGCACGGGCAGCTTTTTTATTTTCTATTTTATTCGTTATTTACAGGTCGATTTTTTGCATGCCTCGGCCTTGTCGAAAATTGCCAATTTTATGACCAATCTGGCAGCGCTGAGTTTCTTTATTCCCACGGGGCATGTGCTGTTTATGGTCGGGGCGATGATGGCACTGGCTAATATTACCGGTTCTCTGGTCGGGGTACGTCTGGCCTTTAAATATGGCAGCGGCTTTATCCGGATTGTATTTCTGGTCCTGGTTAGTGTGCTGATTGTACGCATGGCCTATCAGATGTTCTGGTTGTAAATCATTCTCATTATTAAAATTTCCCATACAAATTGCTGCAGGAACCGTCGCACGGGCTTGGCGTATAGTGAATGCTTAGCCTGACCTGTCTGCTTAACAATAATGATGCAACCCGTTGTCGGGTGTTTAAATTTTGGCATTTGAAAGGGTAATAACAACATGAATATTTTTGAAGCACTGCGTGAAAGCCATGAAATACAGCGTGATCTGGCCGAGCGTTTAATCCAGACCTCGGGGGATACACCAGAACGCCGCGAGCTGTTTGATCAACTGAAAAATGAATTATTCGCCCATGCTGTGGCCGAAGACCGTTATTTTTATATTCCACTAATGATGACCGATTCCGGGCTGAACATTACCCGGCATGCGCTGGCAGAACATCATGAAATGGATGAGCTGCTGGAAAAACTGACCGAAACCGAATTTAGCAATCCGGGCTGGCTGGCGATTGCCAAGCAGCTGTCTGAAAAAGTGCATCATCATTTGCAGGAAGAAGAACATGGCTTTTTCCAGCAGGCTGGGAAAATTTTGGAAGAACGCCAGAAAACCGAGCTGGCCAAACAGTATTTAAATGAATACGGCAAATATAAAGCCATTCAAAAAGACAGTCTGGTCTAAATTCAGGACTTAAAAAAGATGGCTCTCTTGGCCATCTTTTTATTCATCTTGTTTGATCTCTCTTTTTGCTTAAGGGCTGACAGCTTTCTTACGGCTGCCTCTTAGAGTCACGCCCACGGAGGCCAGCATCACGCAGAATAAAGCGACCCATTGCAACAGGCTGATCTGTTCACCGAGTAACACCAGACCGGTTAGCGCGGCCAGTGCCGGCGATAAACTGGACAGGGTGCCATAACTGAGCTTGCTTAAATGCTGTAAGGCTTTCAGGTCCAGTGCATACGGAATGGCGGTGGCCAAAATGGCAATGGCGATGGCTTTGCCCCAGTATTGGGTATCGACCAGGGCCGCGGCATTGTGATACAGACCAATGGGTAACAGGGTCAGCGCAGCCAGACTAATGGCAATGGTGAGGGCATGCATGCCAATATTCTGCTGTACCACGCGCTGCCCGAAATAAATATAGAGGGCCCAGCAAAAGCCGGCACCCAGCGCACAGAGGGCACCAAAGACTGAAAAATTGTCACTATTGGCCTGTCCCCAAGGCACCATCAGCGCAATTCCCAAAATCGCCAAAAGCACCCAGATATAATCACTGCGCTGTTTAATCGAGAGCAGAGCCAGTCCCAGCGGGCCAATAAATTCCAGACCAACCGCAATCCCTTGTGGCAATTTGCCCAGCGACATATAGAACAGCACATTCATCAGACATAAAGCGGCGCTATAGCAGAGCAGATCCCGCCATTTTAAAAAGGACAGCCGGGAAATAATCTTCCAGGAACGGAACATCAGGCAGATAATAATGGCGGCAAAGCACAACCGTAAAATGGTCACGGTAAGCGGATCGAGCACCTCAAACAGTTGTTTGGCAAAGGAGGCACTAATCTGGTACGAGGTCATGGACAGCACCATGAACAGTACCGACAGCAGTTGAGCATTTTGCATAAGCGCACCACCAACACCGGAAGGTGTCAGCATATTGGGGAGATGCTGCTGATTATAGCAATTTGCTTAAATTTTGATGAGTAGCCGGTCAAAATAAATTCCAGCATTACACAGCAGGAAGCTCAGTCTGGCCAGATCCACACCGTTTAACTGGACTGCTGTTTGCGCTGCTGCACGGTATAGGTACAACCAATGGAGGCGGCAATAATGGTGCTTAAGGCCAGCCATTGATTCCAGAGCAACTGTTCGCCCAAAAAGACAAAACCGGAGAGCGCGGCAATGGCCGGTTCCATGCTCATCAGTGTACCGAAACTGAGTGCAGTCAGGTTGCGAAGTGCAATCATTTCCAGACTAAAGGGCAAGGCGCTGGCCAGAACTGCCAAGGCAATAAAATAGATGAAATTGCCTGGTTCAAATACGCTAACAGGCAGACCATCCCATAAGGCAATGGGTAATAAAATCAGGGTACCGACCAGCATACCCAGACAGACCGTATGATTCCCGGATACACCCGATGGTTTCTGTCCGGCCACAATATATAAGGCCCAGCAGGCACCGGCGCCTAAGGCAAACAACACGCCCAGACCATCGAGCGGCTGCGCGGTCTGATCAAAAGGAAACAACAGCACCAGCCCAACAATGGCGAGGCCGACCCAAATAAAATCGAATTTGCGCCGGGCATAAAACAGCGCCACGCTTAACGGCCCGATAAACTCAAACGATACCGCAATGCCCAGTGGCAGACGGTCAATTGCTAGATAAAACAGCATGTTCATACCGGCCAGTGCGGCACCGTAACTGAAAATCGCTGGCCAGCGAATGGCTTTGGGCTGAATGTTCCAGAGCTGAAAAATCAGCATCAGCACCAGCGCGCTCAGCAGCAGCCGCATGGCTGAAACGGTCAGAATTGGAAACTGATCAAATAGCAGCTTGGCCATGGAGCCACTGCTTTGCAGGCTGAGCATGGCAATCAGCAACAACAGCACAGCGCGGAGATGCGGCGCATTTTGAAGTATCGACATAACTGAAATGGGCTGGTTGGGAGAGTAGGGCGATCATCAGCAGATCAATAGCCGCTAGCATAGCATGAACAGATGACGCTTCCATGTCGTGACTGCGTAAGTGGCCAGCAGGTAAAACAAGACTCATGCACGATTTCAAAAGAACATGAAATAAGGATTGCGTATTGTTTTTAAAGCGGGAAATAAAAAACCACAGCACAAGGGCTGTGGTTTTGGGTGTCACTGTCTAATTGAAATTAGAACAGAACACGTACACGGATAGTGCCTTCAACATCATGCAGCATATCCAGTGCTTCTTGAGATGCAGTTGCATCCACATCCATCACCAGATAACCGACATCACCTTTGGTCATTAAAGATTGACCCGAAATGTTGATGCCTTGCTCAGCAAACAGGTTGTTGATTTTAGACAATACGCCTGGAATGTTTTTATGAATGTGCAGTAAACGGTGTTTACCTTCAGTCAATGGCAAGGCAATTTCAGGGAAGTTCACTGCAGACAGGGTCATACCCTTGTCAGAATAAGCCACAAATTTCTCAGCCACTTCCAGACCAATGTTGGCTTGCGCTTCCATGGTTGAACCGCCCACGTGTGGAGTCAGGATCACATTGTCCAGACCGCGCAGTGGAGAAACGAATTCTTCACCATTGGCTTTCGGCTCTTTCGGGAATACGTCAACCGCAGCACCAGCCAGATGACCTGATTTAATTGCATCTGCCAGATCTTCAATAATGACACAGGTACCACGTGCCGCATTCAGGAAGATCGCGCCTTCTTTCATTTGTGCAAACTGTTCTTTGCCCATAAAGTTACGGGTTGATGGAACGTCTGGCACGTGTAGCGATACCACGTCTGCATTGGCCAGCAATTCAGCCAAAGAACCGACCTGGCGTGCATTACCCATTGGCAGTTTGGTCACTGCATCATAATAGATCACATGCATACCCAGGCTTTCAGCAAGTACAGACAGTTGCGAACCAATTGAACCGTAACCCACAATACCTAAAGTCTTACCGCGTGTTTCAAAAGAACCCGCTGCAGATTTTTCCCAGCCACCGCGGTGACATGATGCCGATTTGGCTGGTACGCCACGAAGCAGCAGAATCAGTTCAGCAAGGACCAGTTCCGCAACAGAACGGGTATTTGAATATGGTGCGTTAAATACTGGAATACCACGTACCATGGCTGCATTTAAATCGACTTGGTTGGTTCCGATACAGAAACAGCCAACCGCGATCAGCTTGTTCGCAGCTTCAAAGATTTCTTCAGTTAATTGCGTACGTGAACGAATACCAATGAAGTGTGCATCTTTGACCGCTTCTTTCAGCGCTTCACCCTCAAGCGCAGTTTTACGGTAGTCGATGTTGGTATATCCGGCAGCATTTAACGTGTCGATGGCATTTTGGTGAACGCCCTCTAACAACAGGAAACGAATTTTATCTTTAGGTAGTGAAAGATGTTGGCTCATTACGGCTCCGCTACAAAGGCCAAATTTAGTGGCAGTATCATATCATAGGAGCGGGCAGGAGATACATTCCATTTATGGCTGATCGGTCTGCTATTTCTGTAGAAAATATAAACGCAGGATTCATTTTTGGTTGAATTAACTCTGTATTTTCAAAGCTATATTATCAAAATGATGGTTTTTCTCAGGTTTTACAGAAAAATCGCTTATAATAGCCCCAGACGGCAAAAACCGGCCTCAGGCTGTTGGTTTCTTGCCCGTTTTTTATCTTTTACTGTGCTTTGGCATGACTTTAAAATGTACAGCGCCAGTCCGGATAAATCTCTTCTTGTTTAATTCTTGCCAGGTCTGCAAACGATGAATGCTCCAGTCGCTTTAACCCCAGAGTTATTGACCCAATTGACTGCAATTGTAGGTGAAAACCGTATTAAAACTGATGCGGACAGCCTCCAGAATTGGGGTCGAGATCATACCAAGCACTTTGATCCAAACCCATCCGTCATCGTTTTTCCATCGAGCACTGAGCAGGTGCAAGCGATTGTGAAACTTGCCAATCAGTTCAATGTCGCAGTGACCCCATCGGGCGGTCGTACCGGTCTTTCTGCGGGTGCGGTAGCGGCCAATGGTGAAATCGTGGTCAGCATGGACAAGATGAACCAGATTCTGGAATTCTTCCCGGCAGACCGCATGGTACGGGTACAGGCTGGTGTGGTGACTGAACAGCTGCAAAACTATGCCGAAGAGCAAGGGATGTATTATCCGGTCGATTTCGCCTCTGCCGGTTCATCACAAATTGGCGGTAACATTGGTACTAACGCTGGTGGTATTAAAGTAATTAAATACGGCATGACCCGTAACTGGGTGCTAGGCTTAACCGTGGTGACCGGTAAAGGGGATGTGCTGCGTTTAAACAAAGGCATGATCAAAAACGCCACCGGTTATGCACTGCAACACTTATTCATTGGTGGTGAAGGGACTTTAGGCCTCGTCACTGAAGCGGAAATCAAGCTGGAACGTCAACCGCAAGACCTGCAAGTGATGGTGCTGGGTGTACCGGATTTTGATGCAGTGATGCCTGTGCTGCACGCTTTCCAGGCCAAAATTGATTTAACTGCATTTGAGTTCTTTGGTGAACTGGCAATGCAGAAAGTACTGGCCAATGGTCATGTACAGCGTCCGTTTGAAACTGAATGTCCATTCTATGTATTGCTTGAATTTGAAGCGCCATTTGAACCGATTATGGACAAGGCAATGGAAATTTTTGAGCACTGTATGGAACAGGGCTGGGTGCTGGACGGCGTACTCAGCCAAAGCCTGGATCAGGTCGAAAGCTTATGGCGTTTACGTGAAGATATTTCGGAATCGATTGCGCCGTTTATTCCATACAAAAACGATATTTCAGTGCTGATTACCCACGTGCCGGCATTTATTAAAGAAATTGATGCGATTGTGGCCGAGAACTATCCAGACTTTGAAATCTGCTGGTTCGGTCATATTGGTGACGGTAACCTGCACCTGAACATCCTGAAACCTGCCGATTTAAGCAAAGATGAATTCTTTGCCAAATGTCAGGTGGTGAACAAGTATGTGTTTGATACCGTGAAAAAATATGATGGTTCAATTTCAGCAGAGCACGGTGTTGGCATGACCAAAAAGCCATATCTGGAATACTCGCGTTCTGCTGAAGAAATCGAATATATGAAAGCCTTGAAACAGGTTTTTGACCCGAACGGGATTATGAACCCGGGTAAATTATTCGACCTGTAATCAGGCCAACAGTATGAAAAAGCGCATCTCCGGATGCGCTTTTTTTATGGCACTTATCATGTGCACTCTCGCTCAAATTACATTCTGTGCATAGTGTTAAGCGCAAAAAGCCGGCATCATTTTTACAGTGTTGAATCAGTTTGGATAGAGTTATGTTTCGTTTCGCTGCAATGGCAGGACTGGCGATTGCTGTTACAGGATGTACCACCACCCAGAATATTGTGTCTAAAGTGACACCATCTGCCGAAACACCGTTGGCACAGGTGTTAAAAGAGCGTCCAGATTTACGTAAACAGCTGGCGACAGTCGAGCTGCGTCAATTCTTTAATAATGTCGAGTCACCGACTGCGGCCCAGGTTAAAGTGACTGAAACCGGTTTAATGGATGATTCGGTACGCTCGATTCGTACCATTTACAGTTTTAAATTGGTCAATGGCGACTGGGAAAAAGTGAAAACTGAAAAGAGCTATCAATGTCTGCGCGGCAAAAATACCAAGACTTTCCAGAAGGCTGTATGTCCTTAATCCGCTTGAGTCTTTCAATGATTTTGATTGAAAAGCGTAGCTAAACCCTGCGCTTTTCTGTTTTTAAAACCGGGGATTTATACTGGTTTCGTTCAACCGCTCTAGCTGAGTGCTGCTGCCGCAAGTCCAGCATTTCCTCATCAGAAAAGTCACAGATTTTAAAAATAAACTCTGCTACACTGCGCCCATTGTTATGATTGCAGCTTGCTGATCTGGCAGGCTTTTGAGCGCTATGCAAACCACTCCAACTACAACGCTCTCCCGCGCCACCTTAATGTTTCCGCTGGCTTTGGTGCTGTTCGAATTTTCTGTCTATATCGGCAATGATCTGGTACAGCCGGCCATGCTCGCCATTACCCAGGATTTTGGCGTCAGCAGTTCCTGGGCAGCCTCTTCGATGTCATTTTATCTGCTCGGCGGTGCCTGTGTCGCGGCCATTTTAGGCCCTTTATCGGACCGTTTAGGCCGTAAAAAAGTCCTGCTGGGTGGGGTACTGTTTTTTGTGGTGACCTGCCTGCTGATTTTATTGACCCAGAACATCGAAAGCTTTTTATTGCTGCGCTTTTTGCAGGGCTTTGGCCTGTCGGTAATAACTGCGGTGGGCTATGCCGCCATTCAGGAAAGTTTTGCCGAACGCGATGCAATTAAAGTCATGGCACTCATGGCCAATGTGTCGCTGCTGGCGCCGCTACTGGGGCCGGTGTTGGGTGCCTTTATGATCGAGCATGTGTCCTGGCATTGGGGCTTTATTGGGATTGCAGCTTTGGCGGCTGTAAGCTGGCTCGGACTGAAAGCCAAAATGCCGGAGCAGCAGCTCAGTATTCCGAAACAGCCGATTGGCTATATCTGGGATGATTTTAAACAGGTACTGAAAAACCGCCGTTTTCTGACCATGACCTTTGCCTTGCCGCTCTTAAGTATGCCGCTGATGTTATGGATTGCCTTGTCGCCGGTGATGCTGGTGGAGCAGCTCGGTCTGAGCAGTCTGCAATATGGTCTGGCCCAATTTCCGGTCTTGGGCGGGCTGATTGCCGGGAATCTATTATTGTTGAAAATCATTGACAGTTTTGCTTTGGGACAGACTGTGCTGATGGGCTTGCCACTCATGTTGGTCGGCACCTTGCTGTTAATTCTTGGTCTGCTCATACCGGATTATTTGATCTGGTGTCTGATTCTGGGTATGACTTTAATCAGCTTTGGCGAGGGTATCAGTTTTTCAATTATTTACCGTTTTGCCCTGATGTCGTCCGAAGTGTCTAAAGGGACGGTGGCCGCAACTGCTTCTGTGCTAATGATGCTGAGCTTTTTTGTGGTGATTGAACTGGTGCGCATGCTCTACAGTCATTTTGAACTGTGGACTTATAGCCTGTGCTGTTTTGCCCTAATTGCCTTGTGGTTTGCTTATCCGCGGCTGAGTCTGAAACAGATTATGCGTGAACGTGCCGAAAGCGGTCAGTTTTAAGCGGGCTGATCATCTGGCATTTATCAATAGGATAATGGGGTTAAAAGGCCAAAAAACAAAGGCATCCAGCAGATAGTAATCTGGTGAATGCCTGATTGATCGATGAGTCTGGAGTTACACTTCGACCTGCGGCTGTGCCATTTTCTTCAGTTTGGCATCAAAAATAAACGGGCCAAACGGTAAAATTGAAGCAATCACGCCCATTAAAAACACCTGAATTGACCATTTCTGTTTTTCACAGACCACGAACAGTACCACCAGAAAGGCAATAAACAGCACACCGTGGCCCATGCCGACGTATTTCACTAGAATTGGGTTACCCCATATATATTTCAGTGGCATGGCAATAAACAGCAAGGCTAGAAAAGATAAACCTTCTAAAAAACCCACCACACGCAAGCTTTGGATGTTCATACTCTGCAATTTCCCCATAGATCTAGCTGCAGTGTAGCGAATATTGGCGCAGAGGGCCATGCTTTTTAGTGCGCAGCCCGGTTTTAAGTTTTTGTTTTTTAATATAAATCAGACTATCTTGCTTGGTTTTTGCTAAGCTGTTGATGTTGAAATAAAAGCCTGATAATCAATCTTGTAGCCTCAGATTGCTGTTTAATCTAGGCATAGAAAAAGGCACTCATCGCTATGGATAAGTGCCTTAAAAATCAGAAAACTGTGGATAAGTCGGGATTTATCCGCACAGGGTTTAGATCACGCCACAGGCGATCCGGTCACCGCCACCGCCTAACGGTTTTGGCGTATCGGCATAGTTATCGCCACCGGCATGAATCATGAGCGCCAGACCTTGTACATCCTGTAATTTCAGACGCGGCGCCAGTAGGGTGACACGTGCTGTGCCATCGGCTGCCACATTCAGGACCGGTAAATCACCAAGATGGCCGCTTAATGGATTGCCATGGTTGGGTGCCTGATTCGGGTTAAAGTGGCCACCTGCGGCCAGTGCAGCCTGCATTTTACCGTCTTTTTCTGCTGGGGCGCAGGAGCCGTTTTCATGAATATGGAAACCATGTGGACCCGGTGGTAACTGGGTCAGATTGGTACGGATAACCAGACCTGCAGCACTATCGGTCAGTTGGACTTCACCGAGCTGGGCGCCAATGCCTTGGGCAGAGACCGCATTAACGGCAACGTTTTTACTGGCGCCAATCACGGTATCGGGTGTGGTGGTACAGCCGACTCCGACCAGCGCGGTAAACGCACATAAAGCACCAAGTTTAAAAAGTGGGGTCATGGTTTGCATCCTGTCTTATTCGAATATGTGGCTTCATTCAAACAAGGCTCAGGAGGCAACACAATGCAGTTTGCGTACAGGCGTGTATAAGTTTCTTAATGAAATTTAGCCTTTTGGTGCAGCCGGTCCCTGATCATCGGGCAGGTCATAGGCCATGGTGGTTTTTGGCATCATCATGGCCTCGGCTTCATTGGTTTCATGCAGCCATTCACGCCAGATTGCCAGCAAGACTGCCAGAATCACCGGACCAATAAACAGGCCAATCAGACCAAAGCTGGCAATACCGCCCAGAACCCCGAACATGATCAGCAGGAATGGAATCTGGGTGGCGCCGGAAATCACCAGCGGACGAATCACGTTATCTGCGGTACTGACCACACACACGCCCCAGGCCATTACGCCAATTGCTTCAATGGTTTGTCCTTGAGAGAACAGCCACAGTGCCACCGAGCCATAGGCCAGCGGTGGGCCAAACGGAATCAGGGCAAACAGGAAAGTGACAATGGTCAATACCATCGGGTTCGGCACCCCGGCCACAAAGTAACTGACCCCGGCCAAAAGTGCCTGGGCAATTGCAGTCAAGCCAACCCCGTAAACCACCGCACGGGTAGTTTCAGAAATGGTATCTAAATAATGATGTACACGTGGCCCGATCACCATTTCCAGCGCTTTACTGACCTGATTTAAAATGGTCTGGCCATCGCGATAGAAGAAGAATAGCGACAGCATGGCAAAGCCAAGCTTAATTAAATTGCGGCTAATTTCACTGAGCAGGAAACGGCCATAATTCAGATGACCCTGAATCCAGACTGAAATCGAATTAATGATGCTGTTCGGATCTTCATTAATTTCACGTAAGGAACGGCTAATTTCTTTACCGACAAAGGGCAGATCACGGATAAAGTCCGGTACATTCAAATGTCCGGAAAAGACCTGTTTCTGTAATTCGTAATACAGGTTGCGCCCTTCGTGCTGCAAGATAAAAATCGCAAAGGTCAACGGAATACCGACTACCAGTGTCACCAGAATCATCATAATTGTGGCACTTAAGGTCGGCCGTGGACCGCACATACGCTGTACCGACTGATACAGCGGCCAAGTCATATAGGCAATAATGGTGGCCCAAACTACAGGAACAATAAAGTATTTGAGGACATGAAAGCTCAAAAAAATCAGGACAAAAAATAGTCCAAATAGCAAGACTTTTTGTAAAGTGGGCGCGTATTGTTGCACTGAGTTCACTGGCTCATTCCTAAGGTCTTGAAGCATATTAACTGAAAACCCAGCGCTCGCAAATGAACGCTGCGTAAGTTCTGTTAAATATTGAAGCGGGAGTGGAAAGGCAAAAGCCGTTTAATCGCTTAAGCGCTTAGAACCATTGGGCCGGATCATCAATAATTGCATTCAGGACAGGCTGCCACTGATTTTGAATGGTCAGGTAATTTTTCTGGGTTTTATCAAATACGCTTAAACCCTGCATCGCCAGTTGACCATAGGCAGCACGTTCAGAAATCCAGGCCACCGGTTCCTGTTCAATTTTTTCAAAGAAATCACGAATTTCTTTGGAGCTGGCACTGTTGGCCTTGACCCGGTTGGCTAGCAGTAAAATCTGAACCTTGCCTTTACGAATCCGTTTAATTTCCTGCAAATGCTTTAAAAAGCGGCGGGTTGAATCAATATCGAAGAAGGAGGGCTGCAGCGGGGTAATAATCGCATGTGCTTCACTAATCAGCTGCTCGGCCTGATCACCAGATAATGCCCCCGGCGCATCAATAATCAGGTATTCGATATTTTTAGGCGCATCACCGACCGATTTTTCATGACGCCAGTCCAGACTCTGAATGGGAGCGGCGCTTTCTGGACGCTGTTTTAACCATTGTCGTGCAGATTTCTGGTTATCGGCATCGGCCAGGGCGACTTTATATCCTTTTTGGGCTAAGGCGGAAGCTAAACTGATGGCGGTAATGGTTTTTCCACATCCACCTTTTTGATTGGCGACTAAGATTGTTTTCATGACCCTACTAAAGATTTTATTCTGCTCATCCCTAGCATATCATTGTTTAATGTGCTGGAGATGACCGTTGACAAAAGTCGTAGCGCTGCTTGCAAATTTTAAAAAATCAGGAAAACCCCATGTCGATATGGATGGCAATGCTTATAGGCGCTGCAATAGGAGTGGTGCTGACCACCATCATTTTAAGTCATAGCCGCAATGGCCGGATTAAGGCCGAATATGAACAGTATATTGCCGAGCTGGAGCTGGAACATCAGCAGGCACTGGCGCAGGCCCAAAAGCGCAGCGTCAATACCAGTCGCGCGGTGCTCAAAGGTAAAATGGCCGAGCAGATGGCACCAATTATGCCGCAATTTGAATACTTGCCCAGCGATGCCAAATTTCTGGGTGATCCGGTCGATTATATCGTATTTGATGGCTATACCGACTTTCGGGATGGCGATGGCCGGGCCGAGGATATTCAGGTGGTGTTAATTGATATTAAAAGTGGCGGCGCACGTCTGACCAAAGGCCAGCAGGCCATTGCCGAAGCCATTCAGCAGGGGCGACTGCGCTTTGAAACCATCCGTATTGATTTCGAGGATTAATTTTTTGATGACTGAATTTTCTTGTGAATAAAATATTGCTCAGCCTGGCGGGACTGGCCCTGATGATCTGGCTATGGTCGGACTATTTTCGTGCCATCCCACATTTACAGCAGTCAGGGGTGTTAAAGAACTTTGCGCTGGAAACTGAAGGGGATTTTTCCGGGCAGTATCAGGTCGTGGCAAAACGTTACTACAGTCCGGATCGCCGGGTGATTCATCCGGCTGCACCGGTGGTGGGACATTTTAATGATCTGGCCTATGTCAGCAATATTGATCTGCTGCTGGCCAAAGACGTGTTTAGTTCATCAGAGCAGGCCCAAACGGTCGATTTTGAACAGACCCAGCGCTGCTATCAGTTTCAGGTGGCGTCCACTAGCCCGCTTGCAGCACAACAGGTGATTGCCAACACGCTCAATATCAGCGCCATTGCTGCCAGCGAACAGATTGCTCAGCGCCTGCGCCGTGTTAAAGCCGGGCAGCGTATAGTGCTGCGCGGCGAGTGGGTCAAGGTGCGTTCAGTCAGCACGGGGCAGTATTTTCAGATCAACCATTACCCGCTACCAGCGAACAATTGCCGGATAGTACGGGTGCAGCAGCATGAACTACTCGGAGCTAAAGCAACCGAGTTTCCGTAGTGCAACCTAAGTTGCACACATCTCTTTTGACGCTTCATTGGTACTGCGAAAAAGGGCTTTAACACCCTTAGTCGTCTTACGAACACCTCTGCGCCCACTAGATGACAAATGATTGTCATCCAACAGCGTTCCACTGTCTAAAATTAAATTAATCGCCCTGTTCTTAATAACAACTGATGCATTGTGATCTGCATTGTCAATGTGTCCACAACTCACGCATTTAAACTTGTCTTGGCTTTTGCGATTGTCGGGGTGAGTGTGACCGCATAAAGCGCACTCTTGACTTGTATAAGAAGCATTGATGGTAAATACCGCTTTACCTAGCTTAACTGCTTTGTAAGCTAGGAATGATGCAATTCTATGCCAACCCACGTTCAGGATAGATTTGTTTAAGCCTGCTTTGGCTTTAGCCTTATTAGGAATAAATCGACCTGATTCATCGATCTTTGGTAAAGGCTTTTTAGTCATGCTCTTGGTATTTAATTTTTCAAAGATAAATACCTTAGCTAAACCATTAACTAGGCTATGACTTGTCTTATGAGCAAAGTCCTTGCGAATATTGGCTTTCTTAGAGTGATGCACCGCAATTCGATGTTTAGTCTTAGCTCTTCGGTTTGAGCCTTTTACTTGTCGAGCGAGTTTTCTTTGCAGTCGCTTAATGTAGCGATCTGCTTTTGTTAAATGATTCTTTTGTTCTTTAGAGAAATCAAATTCTTCATAGCCTGCATGAACAGGAATGGTGACACCACGATCTATACCAACCACTATTTTTTGTAGTTGTTCTTCGTCCATGCCCTGCAAATGATCTAACTGTCTTTTGGCGTATTTTTTAGCATCGAATTTCTTACCGTCAAACTCTTGAATCTCAACACCATCTTCATAGCAGAAAGAAACGAAATATTGACCACGCTCTTTGCGAATATAAAGGGATTTCGGTTCTTTAAAGTTAGCATGAGCCTTAAAACTTAATGAGCCTATATTAAATTTTTTACCACCGATATATAGCTTGCGCTTATTTCTTTCCGTGCGAAACTCGAATAAATCAGAGGTTAAATGAATCGAACCTTTATCTGTCTTCTTTTTACGTTTTGGTCGCCCACATAAACCTTTAATAGATTTTTTGAGTGTGTTGTACCAATTAACGGTTGAGTTCTTTTGTATTGTACTAGGGCAGTTTGCAAGCCATGAACTAATCTCATCTGATTTAAAGTGAGCGTATTTTTGATCTTGGGTTTCATAATAGTGATCAAAAGTTGCAAACTTACGGGCAAATCCTCGAAAGTATTTATCCTCATCGCATTTGGCATTCCAAACGAAACGAGCACAACCCATCCACTGACTTAAAATCAGCTTTTGATGTTGTGTTGGGTATGCTCTTAATTGGATGCCTGTTAGCAATTGAAAAACCTCTAGGTGTTGAGGTTATTTTAGCTTAAAATAAGGTTAAAGTAAATCTAGTATGAGGATAAGATGTACGAGTGGAGAACAGGTAGATCATGCATTTATAAAAACATTGTTCATTTAGTATTTGTTACGAAATACAAAAGAGATGTATTAACAAAAGACATGCTTTCCTCCCTAAAAGAGATTATGGAAGAAACCTGTTTGCAAATGGATTGTGAGCTTATTGAGTTTAATGGTGAAGATGATCACATCCACCTGCTTGTAAGTGTTCATCCAAAGCACTCAGTTTCCAACCTAGTTGGAAAACTGAAAGGGAAAAGTTCTTATGTTTTAAGGCGTTCATTTTGGGATGAAGTTAAGGAAAAACTATGGGGCAATCACTTTTGGTCGCCTAGTTACTGCGCTGTATCCTGTGGTGGCGCAAGTTTGGATGTAGTGAAAAAATACATTGAAGAACAAAGAATACCAACGTCAGAAAAAAATGCTAAAAAGTCCATGTCATTAAAAAAGAGCTAACTCGCCCTTAAAAGAGCGAGAATGCGCTCTTAGTTTTGTTCAAAACCGGCCTGCTGTAACAGCAGCGCCAGATCGCGGTTGAGATGACAGCCATCCGCCAGCCGTTTTTGTAGCGGCGTGAGTAGATGCTGCAAGCGTTGAATATATAAATTTTCAGGATGCAGCACATGCTCGACCAGATGCAGGCAACCACCCGGTTTCAGTACCCGATAAATTTCGGCCAGACACTGTTCAATCTGTTGCACGCTGCATAAGGTCCAGGTTGATACTACATGCTCCAGACGATTATCGGCAAAATCCAGCTGCTCAGCTTTGCCAGCCAGATGCTCCACCAGAATGGCACTGTCACGAATCCGTGTTTCGGCCAGCTGGAAAATCTCCAGGTTTGGCTCCAGCGCATAGACTACATCGACATTTTGGTAAAAGGGTAAATTCAGCCCGGTGCCAAAGCCAATCTCCAGTACCTCACCCTCAATTGGCAGCAGCAATTCACGGCGTAAATCCATCAGGCTCGGCGTCTGCATCACCTGATTCAGCAGGTGTGGGAAAATATGCTGTTGATAGAATTTATAAAGCATTGAAATCACATATTTTTATTTAATCTATGTTTATTTTAACTGAGCCGCGCAGGCAAAGACAAAAATGAGACCAAAGGTCACTGCTGTCCCATAGTTTGCTTTAAATAAAAAAACCTGAGTCCTAACAGTTAAAATATGAGTGTAAACAAACACTTTAACGACCAGGATTCAGGTTTTGTCACATCAGAATACCGTATTTCATGAG
>NZ_VPBF01000048.1:0-18984 GCF_013418865.1 Acinetobacter sp. YH12117 | reverse complement strand
TCATGAAATACGGTATTCTGATGTGACAAAACCTGAATCCTGGTCGTTAAAGTGTTTGTTTACACTCATATTTTAACTGTTAGGACTCAGGTTTTTTTATTTAAAGCAAACTATGGGACAGCAGTGCGCCGAAGCGTCCTTTTCATGAGAAGAGAAATTATTCTTCAGCCGGTTTTTCATCCTGCTCAGCAGATGCTGCATCGGTCTCTAGCGTATCTAAAGCTGTATTTTCATCAGCTAAATCTTCAGAAAATTCATCTTCTTCCACGGCTTCAATCGCTTCTACACCCACCAGCGTTTCGTTTTCACCTAAACGGATTAAACGTACACCTTGCGCATTACGACCGGTTTCCGCCACTTCCGAAGCACGGGTACGTACCAGCGTACCGCCATCCGAAATCAGCATCAATTCTTTCGAAGCATCAATGGCCACCGCGCCGACCAGTTCACCGTTACGTTCAGAGGTCTTGATTGCAATTACACCCTTACCGCCACGTTTTTTGGTCGGGAAGTCATCGACCGGAGTACGTTTACCATAACCATTGGCGGATGCACACAGCACTTCACCGGTTTCTGGTACCACGACCAGCGATACAATCCGGCTCACAAAATTGCTGTCGGTTGCATCATCTTCGCTATCGGCTGTATCGTCTTCGGCTTCTTCCGCTTGCGCTGCCCCAATGGTGACACGCATACCACGCACACCCTTGGCTGAACGGCCCATGGCACGAACATCAGTTTCAGCAAAACGGATCGCCTTACCTTCATTCGAGAACAGCATGATTTGCTGTTCGCCATCGGTAATCGCCACGCCAATCAGGGTGTCTTCTTCGTTCAGTTCAATGGCACGTAAACCGTTAGAACGCACATTGCTGAACTGCTCCAGCTCGACACGTTTAACCGTACCAGACGCTGTTGCCATAAACACATAGAAGTTTTTGCGCAGATTTTCAGCCTGCTCGGCAAATTCTGCAACAATTTCATCATCCAGGTCTGTGGCTGACAGCTCTAGGCCCAGCTGCTTTAACTGAACACGCAAGGCATCCGACAGATCATCACCATCTGCCAGTTCTGCAAACGCGGCTTCAAGTTCGGCATAATGGCTAGCAATCACTTGATTTTGCTGTAATTGTGCTGAGTTGGCTTTCACAAAACTACGGAAATCGGCCAGACGCTCTTTGAATTTCTTCGGTGCATCAATTACTGGCAGAATCGCGGTAATGGTTTCATTGGCATCTAATGGCAACAGGTTGACCATTGGACGGCCTTTCGAACCACGTGAAGCTTGTGGCACTTCAAATACTTTCAGGCGATAGACCTTACCGACATCGGTAAAGCACAGTACGGTCGCGTGGTTCGAGGTGACAATCAGATGCTGGATATAATCATCTTCTTTCATGCTTGTGGCAGACTTACCACGACCACCACGGCGCTGAGCCTGATAATCGGACAATGGCTGAGTCTTGGCATAACCGGATTGTGAAACGGTTAACACCACCTGCTCTTCAGGAATTAAATCTTCACGCGAGAAGTCGATGCGGGATTCAACAATTTCAGTGCGACGTGCATCGCCATATTGCTGCAATACCAGCGCCAGCTCTTCACGAATCACCGCCATCAATAAATTAAAGTCATTTAAAATAGCAGTGTATTCGGCGATTTGCGCCAGAATTTCAGAATATTCTGCATGTAACTTGTCTTGTTCCAGACCGGTTAAGCGGTGTAAACGCAGTTCCAGAATCGCACCGACCTGCGCTGGAGAAAGACGGTAAACATCTCCATCTAAACCAAATGGACGGCTTAAATCTTCACCTTCAATTTCATCCGGGCGAATAGACACGGAACCGGCTTTTTCCAGCAATGCCACCACACCACCAGCGGCCCATTCGCCAGCCTGTAAACGCTCACGCGCTTCGGCCGGGTTGGCAGAAGTTTTAATGGTTTCGATGATGGCATCAATATTCGCCAAAGCAACGGTCAGACCTTCCAAGATATGACCGCGTTCACGTGCTTTGCGCAGTTCATACATGGTACGGCGAGTCACCACTTCCTGGCGGTGACGGATAAACGCAGCAATGATGTCTTTCAGGTTCATCAGTTTTGGCTGGCCGTTGTCGAGGCAGACCATGTTGATGCTGAACGAGTTTTCCAGCTGCGTGTTCAGGAACAGGTTATTGACGATGACTTCGGCGTTCTCACCACGTTTCAAGTCAATCGCAATGCGCATACCGTCTTTATCGGACTCGTCACGTAACTCCGAGATTCCTTCCAGTTTTTTCTCTTTAACCAGTTCAGCAATACGCTCAATGGTTTTGGCTTTGTTAACCTGATACGGAATTTCAGTAAAGACAATGGTGGTACGACCAGATTTCTGGTCTTCTTCAAAATGATATTTACCACGGATATGCAAACGGCCTTTACCGGTACGGTAAGCATCGACAATGCCCGATTTACCGTAAATGATGCCGCCTGTCGGGAAGTCTGGACCACTGATGTGTTCCATCAGGCCTTCAATGCTGATATTCGGATTATCGGCATAGGCCAGGCAGGCATTAATCACTTCGGTAAGGTTATGCGGTGCCATGTTGGTCGCCATACCGACAGCAATACCGGCAGAACCATTCACCAGCAGGTTTGGAATACGGGTTGGCAGAACGTCAGGAATACGCTCCGAGCCATCGTAGTTATCGACCCAATCTACGGTATCTTTTTCCAGATCGGCCAGGAGTTCATGGGCCAGCTTGGTCATACGTACTTCGGTATAACGCATTGCGGCCGCACTATCGCCATCAATCGAACCAAAGTTACCCTGACCATCCACCAGTTGATAGCGCAGACTGAAGTCTTGCGCCATACGAACGATGGTTTCATAGACTGCGAAATCGCCGTGTGGATGGTATTTACCGATCACATCACCCACAACACGGGCAGACTTTTTGTAGGCTTTGTTGTAGTCATTGCCCAATTCGTGCATTGCATAAAGCACACGACGATGAACAGGTTTTAAACCATCTCGTACATCTGGCAATGCCCGTGACACAATCACGCTCATTGCATAATCGAGATATGAATGCTTGAGTTCATCCTCAATGGCAATCGGTCTAATTTCCGATACGCTCATGCATACTCCTTGTTATACAAGCAGATTTCTGCCCGCATTTTATATCGTAAATTTGGCAAAAAATTTAACTCAAAACTTGAGTTAAAAAACGAAAATTTAGCTGGGAATTATAGCATAAATAGTCCTATTTTTGTGTCATCCTGTTCATCTTAATCTCGTTAATTTTCTAATGTTTAAAGATGAGTTTTTGGTACATTTTTAAGCTATTTTTGCCAATCGGTCTTGCAGCTACTTTTCATCAGCATATCCAGCTGTGAAATCCATCGCGCCACATGGCATTTCTGCTCATTTGATCAATATTGCGCTATGCATAAAATATACGCTTTGCGACAAAATTGGCCTTGGATCAAGCAATCTTCTTTTTTGAAATAAAAGACATAAAAAAATCATGCCTCGGACAAGGCATGATTTATATTTGAGAGCATGATGTGAAACCGACTTAGTTCTTGGCCACCGCTTCGTGATCATCCAGCTCCAGATATACTGGCTCGGCCACCACTGGCGGTTTATCCTGCTTCATAATATGCAGAGTCATCATGAATAAGCCCAGGATTAACGGGAATTCATACATTTCTTCCATAAAATCTTTATAAGCCACATCGTGCAGGAAAATAAAGCTGATGGCACGGCCATGTTCGATAGAATCTGCGGCAATTAGACCGACTACACTCAAAATTAAAACCCAGAGCGGCAAGGATACCGACTTAAATTTACGCACAATTTCGGCACACAAATGACGAGAGAACAGCATAAACACCACAGGCGCAATCAGCACAATTGAAATCGCTCTGAAATACACTTTCGGCACTTCCGGAAAATAATCTCGCCCCCAGCTGATACTGCGGCCAAACAACAATAGCCACCAGCAAATTGCCCATAACCAGAACTGCTTTTGTCCATCCGCCAAATCAAAAGGACGGATATAAAAATAACTGAATATTGCACAGAACAATAATAAGAAAGCCTGAACATTTTCAACGCCACGCACGAGCTGACCATCTAAAAGTGGCAGATGCAAATCGACCAGGAATGGCAAACCTAGACACAGCAGAAATAAGATAAAGACTTGATTGGACAATCGGGTATCAAAACTCAATGGGAGACTCCGGCTGACGAAATCAAAGATTTCAAAAACCGGCATACTAGCATAATTTTTAGACTCTTCTGCTGTTTATTGAATTTAACAATACTAAAAATGTTAAATTTTGATGAATTCCGATAAAAAATTACAGAATAAAAAACGCCCCTGAACAAAACAGCAAAGTAAAAACTTTTACTGCTTGCGCAAGAGCGTCTTTTTAATCGAAGTTCAGGAATTAGATTTTAGAAACCAATTCTGGAACTACAGTGTTCAAGTCACCTACTAACCAGTAGTCAGCTACTGCATTAATTGGTGCTTCTTCATCTTTGTTGATCGCAACGATCACTTTAGAATCTTTCATACCGGCCAAGTGCTGGATCGCACCTGAGATACCCACAGCAATGTACAGATCAGGCGCAACAATTTTACCTGTTTGACCAACCTGCATATCGTTCGGAACGAAGCCCGCGTCAACCGCTGCACGAGATGCACCTTGTGCTGCACCCAGTTTGTCTGCCAGTGGATCAAGTACTTTGTGATAGTTCTCACCTGAACCTACACCACGACCACCTGATACTACAATACGTGCAGCTGTTAATTCAGGACGTTCAGATTTCACGATTTCTTCGTTCACAAACTTAGAAATACCTGCATCGCCTGTAGATGCCGCAGCTTCAACCGCAGCTGAACCACCTTCCGCAGCAACCGCATCAAATGCTGTACCACGTACAGTACCGACAACAATTGCTTCTGAAGATTCAACAGTTGCAATCGCGTTACCGGCATAAATTGGACGCTTGAATGTATTTGGACTATCTACTGCAATAATGTCAGTAATCATGCTGACATCCAGCAATGCTGCAGCGCGAGGTAAAATGTTTTTACCTGTTGTTGTAGATGCTGCAAGGATATGGCTATAGCCTTTACCCAATTCAGCAACCAGTTTTGCGACATTTTCAGCCAGCTGATTTGCATAGGCAGCATCATCAGCCAGTAATACTTTGCTCACGCCCGCAACTTTAGCTGCCTGATCAGCAACTGCTTGCGCGCCAGAACCAGCAACCAATACAGTGATATCACCACCGATTTTTTGAGCTGCAGCCACAACGTTTAACGTTGCACCATTTAGTGCTTTGTTGTCGTGCTCAGCGATAACTAAAATACTCATGATTTATATCCTTCTGTATTAGATCACTTTCGCTTCATTTTTTAATTTTTCAACAAGCTCATCTACAGACTTCACTTGTACGCCCGCTTTACGTTCAGCTGGTGACTCAACTTTTACAGTTTTCAGTTTAGTCCCGGCTGATACACCGTAATCTGCAGGAGACTTGGTATCCAGCGGTTTTTTACGCGCTTTCATAATGTTTGGAAGTGCCGCATAACGTGGCTCATTCAAACGCAAGTCAGTCGTGATGATTGCTGGCAGTGATAATTCAACAGTTTGTAAACCGCCATCGATTTCACGTGTCACTTGTACTTTGTCGCCGTCTACTTTCACTTCAGAAGCGAATGTACCTTGACCTGCGCCCAGTAAAGCACCCAACATCTGACCCACCTGGTTTGAGTCATCATCGATTGCCTGTTTACCTAAAAGGATCAGTTGTGGCTGCTCTTGCTCAACAACACCTTTTAAAATTTTAGCCACTTCAAGTGCGCCAATTTCATCTGCAGTTTCAACTAAAATACCGCGGTCAGCACCAAGCGCCATAGCAGAACGGATTTGTTCCTGCGCTTCTTTAGGACCGATAGAAACAACAACGATTTCTGAAACTGTTCCTTTTTCTTTTAGACGAACCGCTTCTTCCACGGCGATTTCACAGAATGGGTTAATTGACATTTTAACGTTAGTAAGGTCAACCCCACTATTGTCCGGTTTAACGCGAACTTTAACGTTGGCATCAACCACACGTTTTACAGCAACAAGAGCCTTCATGTAATCCTCGGCTGTTTTAGTAAATGTAAAAGATGAGAAAAGTTAAGATAACTCTTCACTTAAATTTTTGTAGGTGTCTTATCTTGCAATGGGTTTGGCATTTCGGTCAAGTCACAATTGCCCAAGAAGCTGTAAAAATGCGTAAAAATAGCTGAACGTTGCGTTCATACTTTTTTCATCCAGCTTAACCCAGCTATATTTCAGCCAGATTAAGCTATATTTTAACCATTGATTTATATTATCTTTTTATCTTATGTATCACATCAGTTGTTCTGATTAACTAGCCAGCACAATAAAATGAATTATTATTCATTTTTTAACATAGCAGACCGAAACCTGGCTATTTTGATGTCATTTAGGATAGCAGTTTGTATCCCCTGCCAGACTTTGGTCTAAGATGACCATCGGTTCATTTCTGTTTTTGTAACAATTCTCTTTTTCACGCTCTCCATATAAAAAAAGCATGTCGACCTAGGACATGCTTTTTCTAAATTTCACAGCTTAATTGACCATTAACCAGCTGGCCGCCAGCGCCAGTAAACCACCAGATGTACCATCAATCCACTTCTGTTTACGTTCATCCAGCTGGGTTTTCTGGGTGATTTTGGCAAAGATCAGACTTAACGCGCAGTACACAATAAAAATTAGCCCAATAAAAATGCAGGACAATAACAAGCCTTGAGTAACGGTATTTCCAGTTTTATCAATAAACTGCGGCAAAATCGCAAAGTAAATCAGCATGCCTTTCGGATTCAACAGTGCCGTAAAAAATCCTTTGCGCACCGGATGACTGCTGCTGCGACTTTCAATCGCCAGCTTTTTCTTGCTCAATACCGACTTGAATAAACCCACCGCCAAATACAGCAAATATGCAATCCCTAACCAGCGAATCGCTTCAAATAATAGCGGAAAGGACACAATAATCGCGGCAATTCCCAACGCCACCAGAATCGAATGCACCAGATAACCACTACACACGCCGACTGTGGCCATCATGCCTGCTTTTGCATCTTTACCCATCACTTGCGACAAAATGAATAACATATCCGGCCCCGGCGTAAAAATCAGCGGCAACACAGTCAATGCAAAAAGTACCCATACAGACATTTCCTTTTTCCCGTCGTACTTGAGAAAGTGAAAATTAGTATCTGCGAAACGCTATAAAATAGGATTTCAAATATTCTATAATTTAAATAATTTTTCAAATTATCCTCTAATTTATGAAGCAATATCCAAAGTCTGTTCGAATAAAGCTGGATCGCATCGACAAAAATATCATTCGAGCTTTACAAAACAATGGCCGTATTCAGAATAACGATTTGGCCCGTGAAATTGGCCTGTCGCCGTCCTCCTGCTTAAGACGGGTGAAAATTTTAGAAGAAGCCGGAGTAATCCAGAATTACACTACGGTGGTGGACCCGCATAAGATTGGGTTTCAACTGATTTTATTTTCCCGGATCTGGCTGGTCGGGCAGGATGCCGAAACTATTGATACCTTCATTGAGGCGATGAAAGAATTACCGCAGGTGATGGAGTGCTATATTATTTTGGGGGAATGCGATGCGATGCTGAAAGTGGTGGTGCCCGATTTAGAAAGTTATCGTAAATTTCAGTCCACCCATTTAACCAAAAAAAATGGCATCACCAGTGTCAAAACCGATTTGCCAAGTCAAATTATTAAACAGAGTTTTCAACTGCCGCTGGAAGATTTATAAGCCTAGCCGGCGATTTTGAAGATTGTTAAGTTGCAGCACGCAAGATAACCTTCTCTTGCTATGCTGCACGTAGTGCTTATGTTTAAGCCTGCTGACCATCCAAAAAGTCGCGGTGCACGTGGCTTAAATCAATCAGGTCATATTCAGCCAGATTAAACACTTTCCAGACCTGCATAAAATCTTCAGTTGCATCGACGGTTTGGGTCAATTGCTGGCTTTCCTGCCACTGACGATCGGAAATCCATAAATAGCCTTGACCTGTTTCCGTATGAACCGCCTGCACCTTACCTTGTGCGTTAATGCCTTGAATCACGGCCTGTTCAGGTAAAATAGCCTGCATGGCTGGCAGGTTAATTTCCACAAAGTGTTTCACCTGTCTTAAACCATAACCGGCAAAAATTTCTTTTTGCGCCGGACTCAGCTGTTCATATTTTTGTTGAATATCCGAAATCATATCTATGCCTTTACATTTTTCCCAAATCATCAATCAGGTTGGGTCCTCGGAATTTTTGTGCTCGCTCTGAATATTACTCGAGTCAAAAATTAACCCTCTTTATACGCCATCTCCACCTTTATTTTTATTCTACAATGGTGGCACATGCTCATGCCTGACACCTCTATTCTAGTCTTTCACCCGTGAATTGAAAGTCCTTTTCACTTGCCTCAATTCAGCCCTGCTCTTTGCGCTGCGCCCTTGGATGAGCCTGATCATAAACCTGCGCCAAATGATCAAAATCGACATGAGTATAAATTTGCGTGGTGGTCAAATTACTGTGCCCCAACATCTCCTGCACCGCACGCAAATCACGGCTATTAGATAACATGTGGCTGGCAAAACAATGTCGCAATAAGTGCGGATGCAAATCGACATTGACACCAGCACGCTGGGCCTGCAACTTGACCCGGTTTTCAATTTGCCGCGCACCGAGTGGCTGACCTTTTTCCGTAATAAACAGCTGCGCATCCGGGACAAAATCACCCTGCCACAGCGGATAAATCTGTAGCCAGCGCATCACACTGTCTTTGGCTTTAGAACCAAACGGTACCACCCGGGTTTTATTGCCCTTACCGGTAATCCGCAATAACTGCCGGTTAAAATCCAGATCTTTAATTCTTAAGCCCTGTACTTCCGCCAGGCGCAATCCACTGGAATACAGCAGCTCTAAAATCGCTTTATCACGGACCCAGAGCTGTTTTTGCCGCTCTGACTCCGGCTCTGGCTGATCTAAAATCTGCTGTACCGTTTCAATATCGACCATGCCCGGCAAAGGACGTGGCTGACGTTTTAGCTGAAAATCATCAGCCGGATTAAACGCCAAATAACCCCCCTGTTCAGCCCATTTCATAAACTGGCGAATAGAAGACAACATGCGCTGCAAACTGCTGGAACTCAACTGCTGCGCTTCGACCTTATGCGCCAGAAACTCACGCAAGTCAGCGGTTTCCACATCGGCCAGCGGCATGTTTTTCTGCTGACAAAAATGAAGGAAATCACCAACATCACGTGCATAAGCATGCAAAGTATGTGCCGACTGATGCTGGATTTCGCGTTGTTTCAGCCACATCTCCAGTAACTGTTCAGCACTTAACTTCATCACACCATCCTATGTTCTGGTAAAAAATTGTCTTTTAAAAAGTAGCTTTGCAAAAATAGTCGTGTAAAAAACGGTTGATCTCCCCGGCGACACGTTCAGCCTGCGAGGATGCAAACCAGTGATCAGCATCGGGCATAATCACCAATCGGGCATTCGGCAACTGCCGGGCCAGAAACTCACCAACGGCAACCGGACTCAATTCATCCTGATCGGCCCAAAGCAATAACACCGGCAGATCAATACTGGCCAATTGTTCCGGATGATAATAGGTCTGATCTTCCACAAACCACTGCGGCAGCTTGGCCCATTGCAGGGGTTCAATCTCACGCCAGTCTTTGGCCTGAAACGAAGTTAAATCCAGTCCGCCCGAAGTAGCCATTAACACCAAGGCCCGAAGTCTATTCGGCTGCTGCAATGCAGCGGCTATGGCCAACACTCCGCCCATCGACTGGGCAATCAGAATGCTGTCCTCTTCAATCTGACTGATCACCCGCGTTTTCAGATCGGCCAGACTCTGAATGCTGGCATCGGCTTCTACCCCATCAAAACCAGGATAAGCAATCACGGTTTTCCGGGCCGATGCTGGCAACCGGGCCATTAACGGCTGCCAGAATTGCTGACTACCTGAGGCACCCGGCAGAAAAACAAGTTTATGCATCATCATGGCTCTGCAGGCAAAACTCAAATCATCCTAACATAAAAAAGCACCGTGAATAGAACGGTGCTTTTGTATAGGAAATGGTCAGATTAGCCCTGGAAATAACGTAAATCCAGACGGCCTTCATAGACATTGGCAGTTGGACCGGTCATCCAGACCACATCGCCTTCTTTCCATTCGATCTGTAACTTGCCACCCGCCAGTTCAATTTCAACTTTGCTGGCCAGTAAGCCACGGCGCATGCCTGAAACTGCTGCTGCACACGCGCCCGTACCGCAGGCCAGCGTTTCACCGACACCACGTTCAAACACACGTAAACGGGCATGCTGTTCATCCAGAATTTGCATAAAACCGGCGTTCACGCGCTGCGGGAAACGCTCATGCGATTCAATTTGTGGACCTAAACGTGCGACATCAGCCGTCAGAATATCCTGCACAATGGTCACAGCATGTGGATTACCCATATTGACCACATCAATGCTCAGCTTCTCTTCATTGGCCAGCATCAGGTCATATAAGTTATCCGGTTCATCGGCAATAAACGGAATTTCTTGCGGCAGGAATTTCGGCTGCCCCATATTTACCCGCACCCAGCCATTTTGACCCAGTTCCGGCTCAACAATCCCGGCTTTGGTTTGCACCTTGATTTTGGTTTTACTGGTCAGCTGGCGCTCATGCACAAAACGCGCAAAACAGCGTACGCCATTACCACACTGCTCGACTTCTGAGCCATCGGCATTAAAAATACGGTATTTAAAATCGGCATTCGGAACATCAGGTGGCTCAACCACCAGCAACTGGTCAAACCCGACACCAAAGTGACGGTCGGCCAGACGCTGAATGGTCAGGCTATCGAAATAGGCGCGCTGGCTGATTAAATCAACCACCATAAAGTCATTGCCCAGACCATGCATCTTGGTAAATTCTAAAAACATCCTGATTTACTCCTTAAGGCAATAAACGCTCACGTTCCCAGAGTGATTCAATGGTTTCACGTTCACGAATCAGATGCGCCTGATCACCATCGACCATCACTTCTGCAGCACGGCCACGGCTGTTGTAGTTGGAGCTCATCACAAAACCATAAGCGCCGGCACCCAGCACTGCCAGTACATCGTTTTCCTGAATGGCAAGATCACGCTCTTTACCAAGGAAATCACCTGTTTCACAGATGGCACCGACTACATCCCACTGTTGGGTTTCGACATCGGTACGTGGCGTCACCGGCTGAATGTCCATCCACGCTTCATATAAAGCAGGACGAATCAGGTCATTCATTGCCGCATCAATAATTGCGAAATTACGGTGATTGGTCGGTTTGAGTAAATCGACTTTGGTCAGCAGCACACCGGCATTGGCGGAAATACTCCGGCCCGGTTCCATATACACTTTCAGGCCCAGTTTTTCTAAAGCCGGGCGCAGTGCATTGGCATATTCTTCAACCGATGGCGGAGTTTCATCTTTATAGGTCACGCCCAAACCACCACCAATATCAATGTGTTTGAGTGTAATGCCCATCTGTTTCAGCTGCTCAATCATCAGCATGACCCGATCCAGCGCATCAACAAAAGGCTGGGTTTCAGTCAGCTGTGAACCGATATGGCAGTCAATCCCGACAATGTCCAGATTAGGTAACGATGCCGCATATTGATAGGTATCAAATACACTATCTGATGGAATACCGAATTTGTTTTCTTTTAAACCGGTTGAAATATAAGGATGGGTTTTGGCATCGACATCCGGATTCACTCGTAAAGAAATTGGCGCTTTAACCTTCAGTTCAGCCGCCACTTTCTGAATCCGATCCAGCTCTGCATAGGATTCAACGTTAAAGCAGGCAATGCCCACTTCCAGTGCTTTTTTAATGTCAGCTTCGGTTTTGCCCAAACCAGAAAAAACGATTTTCGAAGCATCACCACCGGCTTTCAATACGCGTGCCAGCTCGCCGCCGGTCACGATATCAAAACCCGCACCGAGCTTGGCCAATACATTCAGCACCGCAATATTGGAGTTTGACTTGACCGCAAAACAGATCTGATGATCGATAAAGTCAAATGCACGGTCCATGTCCAGATAATGCTTTTCAAAAGTCGCTTTTGAATAAACATAGAGTGGTGTGCCAAATTGCTCTGCCAGCTGTTGCAATGAACACTGTTCGGCATGCAATACCCCATTAATGCGGGTGAAACTCATGAAGGTATCCTTTCTTTGAAAGCGTTAAGGTGTGGTAGTTGAATCTGATGCTGCAGGTGCAGAAAACTGCTGTTGTACAGGCGCATCCCGTTCTTCATCGGCAGTTTTAGACTCAGCTTCGGTATTTTTATAGAGCAGGAACTTGGCACGCTTGTCGTAATTCGGATCATTCGGCATGTATAAGGCACCGGACTGACCACAACCCACAAGAGCAAGACTTGTTGCTAAGAGACTGATGTAGCAAATGACTTGGCGCATCTGACCACCTAATTGAATAGTTTCGATGAAGTATAACGCGATCATTCGCCATGACCAAAGCGTTAAACGCTAGAGAGTATCTTTAGACAAAAAAAAACGCCAGCAGATCGCTGACGTTTTTATTGATATGGATTATTTATGTTTCTGTTTATAGAAACATAAATAGCCCAAAATCAGCAGAATAAACCAGATCGGACTGACCAGCAGGGCACGGCGGGTATCATCTTCTAGCGATAACACACCAATCATGCCAACGAAGAAAATGATCACGATCCAGCACGTCACCAAACCACCAGGGAGCTTGAATACCGATTTGGCATGTAGCTCTGGACGGGTACGGTAATAGATCATGTAACTCCAGATGATCATCAACCAGACACAAATAAACAGGATGGTCGACAAAGTTGTTGCCAATGTGAAAGCTTCAACGGTATTCGGCACAAAGTACTGTAATGCTGCACCTAACAGTAAACATACTGCAGAGAAATACAGTGCATTGGCTGGGACCGCACGCGAGTTCAAACGCCCAAATGCTTTCGGTGCCTGTTCTTCACGAGACAGACCGAACAACATTCGGCTGGTCGAGAACACACCACTGTTCATAGATGACATTACAGATGACAGTACTACCAAGTTCATGATGATCGCAGCCGCAGCAATACCTGCCTGGCTAAACAGGTTTACGAACGGAGAAACGCTTGGATTAATCTGATCCCATGGTGTCACTGACATCACAATGATCAGAGCCAACACATAGAAAATAATGATACGGATCGGAATCGAATTGACTGCTTTTGGCAAGTTACGTTCTGGATCCTTGGTTTCCGCAGCCGTGGTACCCACCAGCTCGACACCCACGAAAGCAAAAATCGCAATCTGGAAACCAGCCAGGAAGCCCATGGTACCTGTCGGGAATAAACCACCATGATCCCAGATATGCGCAAATGACGCGACTGTACCGGCATCATTAGTAAAGCCGGTAAAGATCATCCACAGTCCCACGGAAATCAGCACCACAATGGCAATGATCTTGATCAGGGCAAACCAGAATTCCATCTCACCAAATAGTTTTACTGTTGCCAGGTTCAGGCCCATGATGAACACAATGGAAGCGATACTGATCAGCACCCCTTCGCCCGGGGTAAATGGCATGCCATTATTAAAGAACTGTAAATAGTAGATAATCGCAGAAAGGTCGGCGATGCCGATGGTGATCCAGCATAACCAATAGGTCCAGCCAACAAAGTAACCGGCCCAAGGACCAATCAGATCGGTGGTAAAGTCAATAAAAGACTTATATTGTAGATTGGACAGCAATAGCTCGCCTAATGCGCGCATCACCAAAAAGACCATGAAACCGATGATCATATAAATCAGCAGAATCGAGGGTCCTGCCAGACTAATGGTTTTACCGGAACCCATAAACAGGCCGGTACCAATAGCACCACCAATCGCAATCAGCTGCAGGTGTCGATTGGATAAACTACGCTGCAGCTCGCCGTTTTCGGACGACGAACCGGTATGATGACCTGACATTATTTTTCAACTTCGATGTCTAATCGCGACAAATTAACGCAAAATGGGGGGAATACAAAAAGAAAAATTCACTTCATTTGTATTTTCGGCCTAATCTTAAAAGTTAATTTATTTTTCTTATATAGCAAATGAGTTCTCTTTAGTCGTAGAACGGACAGACATTTTTCCAGCCTTTTTATTGTAAAAGTTCCTAAACTGTGTAAAAAATAAATCTAAATAAATGTTATGAAACGTGCTGAGGATGAGCACGCATGGCATATGAATTGCTTGATTAGAATTAAGTGAAATTTAAATTAACTCAGGACGAACAAGAAGAATTTTATGCAAAATTTACAAAGCATCATGGAAACCATCAGCGGTTGGGTTTGGGGTCCATTTATGCTGGTACTGATTGTCGGTACCGGTGTATTCCTGACTTTCCGCCTGCTGTTCTGGCAATTCCGCATGTTGCCACTGGCTTTTAAACAGGTTTTTGGCAAACATCCCTCTCATGAAGGCGACATTTCCCAGTTTGGCTCACTGATGACCGCCCTTTCCGCCACCATTGGTACCGGTAATATTGCCGGTGTCGCAACTGCATGTGTCCTGGGTGGACCGGGTGCCGTGTTCTGGATGTGGATGACGGCGCTGTTCGGTATGGCGACCAAATATGGTGAAGGCGTACTGGCAGTCAAATACCGTGTTAAAAATGAACGCGGTGAAATGTCCGGTGGCCCAATGTATTACATTGAACGTGGCCTAAAATGGAAATGGCTAGCGCTGATCTTTGCCTTCTTTGGTGCTGTAGCCTCTTTCGGGATTGGCAGTTCAGTACAATCCAATACGGTGGCTCTAGCCGTTGAAAATGGTTTCGGTCTGGAAACCTGGATCACTGGTATCGTGATCACTGTATTATCGGCACTGGTAATTCTCGGCGGGATTAAATGGATTGCACGCGCTTCTTCCTTTATTGTCCCAATCATGGCGATTGGCTACGTCGCGGGTGGTCTGATCATCATTTTCAATAACTTGGAACTGGTTGGTCCTGCCCTGAAAATGATCTGCACCTATGCCTTTACCGGTGAAGCTGCCGCAGGTGGTGCGATTGGTGCCGCGATCCGTTATGGTGTTGCGCGCGGGGTCTTCTCCAATGAAGCCGGTATGGGTTCTGCGCCAATTGCTGCCGCTGCGGCCAAAACCGACCATCCGGCACGTCAGGGTCTGGTTTCAATGACTGGTACCTTTATTGACACCATTATTGTCTGTTCAATTACCGGTATTGTGCTGGTCATGGGCTTTATTATGGCCGGCCAGTCTTTTGGTGATCAGAACGGTGCAGTACTGACCATTAGCGTATTCGACAAACTGCTGCCGGGAATCGGGGGCTGGGTGGTGACTTTCGGGGTGATCTTCTTTGCCTATTCGACTATTTTAGGCTGGAGCTATTACGGTGAAAAATGTGCGACCTATCTGCTTGGTGAGAAATTTGTACTGCCGTATCGCCTGATTTACATTGCGTCGGTGTTTATTGGCTGTGTCGCAACTCTAGATCTGGTCTGGCTGTTTGCCGATACCTTTAATGGTTTAATGGCAGTACCGAACTTGATTGCCTTATTGCTGCTGTCGGGTGTAATTGCCAAAGAATCGAAAGATTTTATTGCACGACGCAAATCCGGCGAACTTTACTAAAGCGTTCAAATCAAAGTACAAGATCAACCACCTGCGGGTGGTTTTTCTTTGCCGGCGTATCAACAATTTGAAAATCGGCATTTCCTCTGTATGCTGTGGGGCAAGATTTAAAAAACACATTCCAGACGTTTATTTATGGCAAAAGCAAAAAGTGTCTATCGCTGTGAACAATGCGGCGCAGATCATCCCAAATGGGCCGGTCAATGTTCAGACTGTGGTGAATGGAACTGTTTAACCGAAGTCAGCATTGCCCCTGCGGTGACCCATCGTGCCCAGCCACGTATGGGCGGCGGCTATGCCGGTCAGGCCTCAACTGTAACTACTTTAAACCAGATTTCAGTCTCTACCGAAACCCGCCTTGCCACCGGTATTGGCGAATTTGACCGGGTACTTGGTGGTGGTTTGGTCACTGGTTCAGTGGTGCTGATTGGTGGTGATCCCGGAATTGGTAAATCGACCATTTTACTGCAAACCGCGACCCATATGGCCGCCAGCAACAGCGCTGCCTTATATGTCACTGGTGAAGAATCCTTATCACAGGTGGCCTTACGCGCGCAGCGTCTGGATTTACCGACCGATCAGCTCAAAGTGATGGCTGAAACCTGTGTGGAACGGATTTGTGAGGTACTGGCCCAGCAACGTCCTGCGGTGGCGATTCTGGACTCCATCCAGACCTTATATACTGAAACCTTGCAGTCTGCACCGGGTGGCGTATCGCAAATCCGTGAATCGGCGGCGCTCCTGACCCGTTTTGCCAAAAATAGTGGCACAGCATTGTTTATTGTCGGTCATGTGACCAAAGAAGGTGCATTGGCCGGGCCACGTGTGCTGGAACATATGGTGGACTGTGTGCTGTATTTTGAAGGTCAGTCCGATTCCCGCTACCGGATGATTCGTGCGGTCAAAAACCGTTTTGGCGCGGTCAATGAACTGGGCGTGTTTGGCATGACCGATAAAGGCTTGCGTGAAGTGGCCAATCCGTCAGCGATTTTCCTGAGCCGTTATGATGAAGCCATTCCCGGCTCAATTGTGATGATTAGCCGCGAAGGTACACGACCGCTGTTGGTGGAAGTACAGGCACTGGTCGATGATGCACATGGTCAGCCGCGCCGGGTTGCACTCGGCTTAGAACAAAACCGGCTGAATATGCTGCTGGCGGTGATGCATCGTCATGGTGGTGTGCAGACGTCCGGTCAGGATGTCTATGTCAATATTGTCGGCGGGCTGAAAATTACCGAAACCGGCTCCGATCTGGCGGTGCTGCTGGCCTGTGCTTCCAGTATTCGCGGCAAAGCCCTGCCCCAGCAACTGGCGGTGTTTGGTGAAGTCGGTTTATCCGGTGAAATCCGTCCGGTGCCGAATGGTCAGGAACGTCTAAAAGAAGCGATTAAACATGGCTTTAAATATATTATTTTGCCACGTGCCAATGCACCGCAAAAAGCGATTCCAGGGGTGCAGGTGATTGCGGTGGCCCGTTTGCATGAAGCCCTGAGCGAGGCCATTAGTTTAAGTGAAGAACTGCACTAGAGCCTTTGCCCTATTTTTTGAGCTTTTCATGTGAAAAAAGCTGAATTCTGTATTGAAATTCGGGACAAATGCCTGCATAAATACAGGGCGATAAATTTCTTTTTTTAAATAGGAAAAATTGATGGAAGTTCGACAGCGTGGTTTGATGGCTGGTATTTTAACAGCTGCCCTCTTGGTTGCCCCTTTAGCAGCCGAAGCAAAACGTGCCGGTGGTGGTAAAAGCCATGGCATGAGCCGTTCAGCAACACCAACTCAATCTTACCAACAGCCTCGTCAAGCTACTCCTGCACAACAGCCCGCTCCAGCTACTGCGCCTGCGCAGCAAAAATCTGGTCCGGGTGTCGGTGGTATGGTCGCTGCGGGTGTTGCAGGTGCTGCGATTGGTGCAGTGGCTGCCAATGCCTTAGCAGATGATCAGCCAGCCAGCCAGGCACAGGCTCAACAGGAGGAAGAAGGTGGAATCCCAGGCTGGATCTGGATTCTCCTCGCTGCAGCAGTCGCCTTCTTCATTTTCCGCAAGATGGGCGCAAAAAAAAAAATTAGCAGCCAATAACCCGTATGCGCCAAATAACGGTGCCAATAACGCACCGTTTGGTCAATCTGCTGCTGCACCACGTGCCGGTGGCGATAACACCAATATCTTTGGCCAGAACGTCGGTGGTTCAGCCCCAACCAACAATGCGCCATTTGGTGCAGCACCAGTGAATAACGCTGCCTTTGGTACCGCGTACACCAACAGTGGTAACCAGTTACCAGATGGTACGGAGCCAGCAGCCTTTCTGCGTGTTGCACGTCAGCGTTTTAACCATATTCAGTCTATGAATACGGCCAGCAATATTGCTGAAATTCAGCGTTATTTAACCCCTGATCTGTACCAGTCGATGTATCAGGACATCATGGCCAATCAGGATCAGGATGTGGCTGAGTTTTCTAACCTGAATGCGATGGTGGTCGATTATGCTACTGAAAATGGTCAGTATGTAGTGAGTGTGCGCTTTACCGGTACGGTGAGTGAAGATTTAAACAGCTTGCCACAGCCATTCACTGAAATCTGGCATTTTGTTAAGCCAGCAGGTTCTAGCCAGGACTGGTTGGTTGCGGGTATCCAGCAAGAACACTAATTAAACCTAAGATCAAAAACAGCGGCTTCGGCCGCTGTTTTTGTTTTTGCACCGCCTGCGGAATGTTATTCATTTAGTTGCTTTATTTTGTCCCCAACCGATTATCTCGAGGGATGGAAAGACCTAGAGATGTGATACAGCGATCATCTCTATAAGACGGTATGTCTGCTCTGCGCCATTCAGTACGTTCCTACGTATTTTCGCTTGATCTTACAATATCGCTCTTCACTAACAGACTGCTGATAAAAATCACCCATTAAAAAAAGCCCCTACCTGCGGTAATGCCAGTCAGTTAAGCAAATATTAGAAAAATGTAGTAAAAATGAGTGTATGTAAATACGCTCATTTTTTTTATGTCTTTATCTGAACATTTAGAATCCACTCTTGAACATGCTCTCCCATCACTTAGCCATTTTTGTGAACTTATTGACTTAAATTGGATTGAAATATCTCTGCATCAAACAGGTAAGGCATCGATCAGAAGGAGAAAATTACCTGCTGAGCACGTGGTTTGGCTTGTTCTTGGGCTTGCCTTGTTTCGCAATCAACCCATCAGCTATGTGGTAGAACAATTA
>NZ_VPBF01000047.1:0-19153 GCF_013418865.1 Acinetobacter sp. YH12117 | reverse complement strand
AAGTTGGGTGTATTTCTTCATTGTGTGCTTTCCAATTGCGAGTTGAAAAAGTCTAATGATTCTATGAATACACCTAACTTTTTCAACTAACTACAAATGTGTCGCACTTGGGATTTGAATCTGCGTTACAAGAAAAGAAGGTGATCATACTGTAGTAATGGGGCAAAATCATTACGATAGCCTAATGGAAACGTTATATCTGCTTTCATCTCCAAATAATGCCAGTCGCTTAAATGAATCAATTGCTCACTTACGTGCAGGGAAAAACCAAACAAAGAGAGTTGATTGAGGATGACGAATCGTAACGTCGAATGGACTGATAATGTCTGGGATAAATATATCTATTGGCAAACACAGGATAAAAAGATAATTAAGCGTATCAATACTTTAATCAAAGAATGTCAAAGGACACCTTTTGAAGGCACAGGAAAACCAGAATCTTTAAAAGCGAATCTTTCAGGATTTTGGAGCCGTAGAATTGATGAAAAGCATAGATTGGTTTATGAAGTGACAGATGAACGAATCTCTATTATTCAATGTCAATTCCATTATTAGCAATATCCCCTATTTTTAGGGGATTATTTTTTGATTTAATATCTTACACGAAACCTACCCCAATCCCTCCTCACACTTCTTACACTCTAGCATCACCCCTAATTTTTCTTTGCGTCCTTGCTCCGTCATCACCCAGGGCCGGTTCTGCCATGGCGGATTATGCCGCACGTGCTGGCCATGACCACAGGCCAGCTCTGCGACCCAATGATTTTCTTCATCTAAATGATATCCCACAATTGGCTGTTGCATGGGCAGCTTCCTGAAATCAGCAAATACAGTGCTGCAAAGCTTTACTCAAATTCAGAAAAACAGGCAGCGAATCTCCGTTATACTCCACATCATAGCAATTTTAAAAGAGCAGTCATTATGCGCGTACTTGTGGTGATGGACCCGATTGAAACGGTGAACCTGAAAAAAGATTCCACCATGGCCATGCTGTGGGCCGCGGCACGTCGGGGTCATGAACTCGGTTATGCACTACAACAAGATTTATATATTGATCAGGGCAAGGCTTTCGGTCTAATCAGCCCGTTAAAAGTCTTTGAAGATTACAACCATTATTATGAGCTGGGCGAAAAACAAAAAGAATCCATCGCAGCCTATGATGTGGTGCTGATGCGTAAAGACCCGCCATTTGATATGAACTTTGTCTATAGCACCTATATTCTGGAACAGGCAGAGCGCGAAGGAGCGTGGATTATTAACAAGCCGCAAAGCCTGCGTGACTGTAATGAAAAACTGTTTGCGACCCAGTTCCCGGAGCTGCAGGTGCCGACTTTGGTGACCTCTCAGCAAAGCCTGATTCGTGAATTTATTCAGCAACATGGCGATGTGATTGTGAAACCGCTCGATGGGATGGGCGGCATGGGCATTTTCCGTCTGTATCAGAATGGTGTGAATATTGGCTCTACCATTGAAATTCTGACCAATAACGGCACCCAGCCAATTATGGCGCAGCGTTATATTCCGGAAATTGTAGAAGGGGATAAACGCATTTTAATGGTCAATGGCGAGCCAATTCCGTATTGTCTGGCACGTATTCCGCAAAACGGCGAAGTGCGTGGCAACCTGGCCGCTGGTGGTCTGGGTGAAGCACGTCCATTGACCGACAATGACAAGGCAATTGCTGCCAAAGTCGGGCCATTTTTACGTGAAAAAGGTCTGGTATTTGTCGGTCTGGATGTGATTGGTAACTATGTCACTGAAATTAACGTGACCAGTCCAACCTGTATCCGTGAAATTGATGCCCAGTTCGGCACCTCAATTGCCGATACCCTGTTTGATGTACTGGAAGCCGGTCGTTAATCTATCTTTCAAAAGAGTCACCTTGGGTGGCTCTTTTTGTATTCTTAAGCGAGATTTGAGCTTGAAAAACTGCGTTGAGCAAGAAAATTATAGCGATTTTGTAAATCAAAACCAGTCGACATAATTCAGTGAAAAATGCAGGAAACTTAACAATTTCGGTGAATTAATAATAAAACTAGTTTAAACTTTCAAAACTGTTGAAAAAAACAATGAGCCGCTTGGTGAAAAAAAGTAAATAAACTTTCAAGCTCATACGATTGTGATTACAATTGAGCGCTTATAAAGAACTTTCATTAGCCATATTTGGATTGAAGAATTAGACCGTGACTGATGCAGCGCAAACCAAGCCTAAACATGTGATGATGATGGCCGCAGGCACTGGTGGCCATGTGTTCCCAGCCCTAGCCGTGGCAAAAGAACTCCAGCAGCAGGGAATCCATGTGTCCTGGTTAGCAACGCCTACAGGCATGGAAAACCGTTTATTACAAAACCAGAATATTCCGATTTATCAGATTGATATTCAAGGCGTGCGCGGTAACGGGCTGGCACGCAAACTGATGGCGCCTTTTAAAATTCTAAAAGCCACCTTAAGCGCCATGCAGTTAATGAAAAAACACAAAGTAGAGGCTGTCGCCGGCTTTGGTGGCTATGTGGCTGGACCGGGTGGTCTGGCCGCACGTCTGCTTGGTATTCCAGTCATTATTCATGAGCAGAATGCAATTGCCGGCTTTACCAATACCCAGCTGTCGCGTATTGCCAACACTGTTTGTCAGGCGTTCCCGGATACGTTTCCGGCCAGCACTAAAATTGTCACCACTGGCAACCCGGTGCGTAAAGAAATTAGCGCGACTCTAACCCCATCCTGGCGTTATCAGGAACGTGAAAAAGCAGGTTTGCCGCTGCGTATTTTAATTGTTGGCGGCTCTTTGGGCGCGCAGGCACTGAATGAACGTGTCCCTGAAGCCTTAAAACAGCTGAATGTACCTTTAAATGTGTATCATCAGTGTGGGCAAAATCATGCAGACAGCACCCGAGCGCGTTATGCCAACAAGCCGGACAGCTTAACGGTTGAAGTGCAACCCTTTATTGAAGATATGGCACAGGCCTATAGCGATGCCGATCTGATTATCTGCCGGGCCGGCGCACTGACGGTTACGGAAATTGCAACCGCGGGTGTGGCTGCGGTATTTGTGCCCTTGCCAAGCGCTGTGGATGACCATCAGACGGCCAATGCACAATTCCTGGCCAAGACGGGCGCGGCAAAAATCTGTCCGCAAGCCAGCATGACCCCGGACAGCTTAAAAGAACTGTTAATGCCGTTGATGAACCGCCAACTGCTCTCTGAAATGGCCAGCAAGGCGCGTCAACAGGCACAACCTAATGCAACCCAACATGTGGTTGCTTTAATTCAAGATTTGTAAACCGAGTAAACTATGTCTCCATCTATCCCTGCTGATCAAGTAAAAGAACTGATTAAAGTGCCTGAAATGCGTCGTATCAAACATATCCACTTTGTCGGGATTGGCGGCGCCGGGATGTGTGGCATTGCCGAGGTATTAAAAAACCAGGGCTATGATGTTTCCGGTTCAGATATTAAAGCCTCAAAAACTACAGCCCAGCTGGAAGAAAATGGCATTCGGGTGTTTATTGGTCATAGCGCAGATAATATTCAGGGCGCCAATGTACTGGTAGTCTCTACTGCAATTGATCCGGAAAACCCGGAAGTTAAAGCCGCTATTGAGAGCCGTATTCCGGTGGTGCGCCGTGCTGAAATGCTGGGTGAGCTGATGCGTTATCGTCACGGGATTGCCGTGGCCGGAACACATGGTAAAACCACCACCACCAGCCTGGTTACCTGTATGCTGGCAGAAGAAAATCTGGACCCGACTTACGTGATAGGCGGTTTGCTGAACCGTACCGGGGTTAATGCTGCACTGGGTGCGAGCCGTTATATTGTGGCTGAAGCCGATGAATCAGATGCATCTTTCCTGCATCTGGAGCCAATGGCAGCGATTGTCACCAATATTGATGCCGACCACATGGATACTTATGGCGGCAGCTTTGACAAGCTAAAAGATACCTTTATTGAATTCCTGCACAAACTGCCATTCTATGGTTTAGCAGTGGTTTGTGGTGATGATGCCAACATCCGTGAAATTATGCCGCGCATTGCCCGTCCGGTGCTAACCTACGGCTTTAATGAAGACAATGATATTCGCGCAGTCGATGTTGATCAGGACGGTATGCGTACCCACTTTACCGTATTGCGTAAAGACCGCGAGCCACTACGTGTTACCGTGAATCAGCCAGGTCTGCACAACGTATTGAATGCCTTGGCCGCCATTGGTGTGGCGACGGATGAAGGTGTTTCTGATGGTGCGATTTGCCGTGCACTGGAAGGCTTTAGTGGTGTAGGTCGCCGCTTCCAGGTACAAGGTGAATTTGAACTGGACGGTGGCAGCATTAAGCTGGTCGATGACTACGGTCACCATCCTAAAGAAGTAGAAGCGACAATTAAGGCGGCACGTCAGAGCCATCCGGACCGCCGTCTGGTGATGTTGTTCCAGCCGCACCGTTTTAGCCGTACCCGTGACTGTTTCGATGACTTTGTTGAAGTGTTATCGCAGGTCGATCAACTGCTGTTGCTGGAAGTGTATCCTGCCGGTGAAAAAGCCATTGTGGGTGCCGACAGCCGCAGTCTGGCACGCAGTATCCGTCTGCGTGGTCAGGTCGAGCCGATCCTGATTGATCCGGTTGAAGGCAATCTGGAAACACTGGTACAAAAAGTGTTACAACCGAATGATTTGTTATTGACCCAAGGTGCGGGTAATGTAGGAGCAATCTCCATCGAGCTTGCTCAAAATAAATTGTATTTAAAATAATCACCCAAAGTGATATTTGAATTTGGTCGCTCAGTGTAAAGTTTAAGGATATAAACGTGTCAAATGCTTCAAAGTTCGGCAAAGTTGCCGTGTTATTTGGTGGAAAATCTGCCGAGCGTGGGGTGTCTCTGGATAGTGGACAGGCAGTGCTCGATGCGCTGCTGCGCGAAGGCGTTCAGGCAGAAGCGTTTGACCCGAAAGATCGTAGTGTGACCGAACTGGTCAACTATGATCGTGCCTTTATTGTCCTGCACGGTCGCGGCGGTGAAGATGGCCAGATTCAGGGTGTACTGGAATGGCTGAATGTGCCGTATACCGGTACTGGCGTACAGGGTTCAGCCATTGGCATGGACAAGGTCAAAACCAAACAGGTCTGGCAAGGTTCCGAGCTGCCAACAGCGCCGTATCGTATTGTCACCAAAGATTCAAACCCGGCTGATATTGTCGCTGCATTGGGTCTACCGCTGATTATCAAGCCGGTACATGAAGGTTCCAGTATTGGCATGAGCAAAGTCGAACGTATTGAAGACTTTGCTGAAGCGATTGCCAAAGCCACCGAGCATGATGCAGTGGTGATGGCTGAAAAATGGATTACCGGTCGCGAGTTCACGATTGTCTTACTGAATGGTCAGGCCTTGCCGGTGATTCGTCTGGAACCGCCTAAAGATGTGGCGTTCTACGACTATGAAGCCAAATACAACCGTAATGATGTGCAATATGGCATTCCGTGTGGCTTAACCGAGTCGGAAGAGCAGCAGTTGCAGGTCTTGGCCCTGCGTGCGTTCCAGGCGGTAGGTGCCAGCGGCTGGGGTCGTATTGATGCAATGCAGGATGAACAAGGCAATTTCTGGCTGCTTGAAGTGAACACTGTACCGGGCATGACCAGTCACTCACTGGTGCCAAAAGCCGCTCAGGCGGTGGGCTACAGTTTTGATGCCTTGTGCATGGCAATTCTTGAACAAACCTTAACGGATGCGACCCACTAAGCCATGGCTCAACTTCCTGCTTCCATGCGCCGTAAACGCGCAGCGATTACCTCGATTCACGATAAGCCACCGACGCGTAAAGAAAAGCTGACGAACCTGGGTGGATGGGTATTGCTGTGCGTGGCGATTGTGGTATTGGCAGCAGGAATCTACGGTTTATATAAAGTCATGACTGATGCACGCGTGGCCGAACTGGATGTGGTCGGCACCCGTTCCAATGCCGAACTACGCCAGGTCATGACCCATGTTTCGCCGGTGGTGACAGATAACTATTTTACTTCCGATCTGGAACAGATTCGTGATACTGCACTGGAACTGTCTTGGGTCGATCGGGTGGTGGTATCACGCGCCTGGCCGAATGCCATCCGTTTACGGGTCATGCCACGCCATGCGATTGCGCGCTGGGGCACCGGACGTTTACTCAGTGACAGCGGTGATGTGTTTTCGGAAGTCACACCCAAGAATAATCAGCATCTGCCGTTATTACATGGCCCGATGCATCAGTCCAAAATGATGATGCGTCGCTATAATGAAATTAACCAGTTATTTTTACCGGTGAATCTGCGTTTAAAAGAGTTATATCTCACTGACCGGATGACCTGGTTTATGCAGTTTGATTCTGGCCTGCGGGTGATTGTGGATCAGGATCAGACCATGAGTAAATTGCAGCGCCTGAGTCATCTGGCGCAAAGTGACTTCAAGCCGGTATGGTCCAGGATTTCTGCAATTGACCTGCGTTACCGCAATGGTCTGGCGATCCAGTGGAAAAACTCGGTGGCACCAAAAATTGCCAATGGTCATTTTGTTGTAACGATTGATGACACAAGCATTGCGAATGCAATAGCAGCAAAGCCATAATACTTGGCTTTAAAAATAGAGGCATTAAGCCATTAATTAAACAAACATGTGATGGTAGTAAATAAATGAGTGAAGCTGTTCCCTCGGTTGTTGCGATTGACATTGGGACACACAAAGTTTCAGTTTTGATTGGTAAGGTACACGCGCCAGACAATATCCAAGTGATTGGTATGGCTACCGCTCGTAACCGAGGCATGAATAAAGGAAAAATTGTAAGTCTCGATAAAGTCATTACAGCCATTAAAAATGCCGTTCAAGAAGCAGAAGATATGGCGGAATGCCGGGTGCATTCAGCCTGGATTTCTATTCCAAGTGCAGAATTAAAAAGTTTTTATGCTGCGGGGCGTACCCCGATTGAAAATAGTGACCACACAATTACAACAAGTGAAGTGGTTCGTGCCTTAGATCTGGCCAAAGCCAGCCATTTAACTTCAGATCATTATCTGGTCAGCGCGGTGCCGTTGGGCTTTGATCTGGATGATTCCGGTGAATGGGTACAAAACCCGATCCGTATGTCGGCGCATAGCATGACCGGTCATTATCAGCTGATGATGCTGCCGATTAGCACCATGCAGAATCTGGACCGTGCCTTAAAAGGGGCCAATATTGGTGTAGAAAAAATGGTGGTGTCGCATCTGGCCACCGCTGAAGCCAGTTTACTGAAAGATGAAAAAGAATATGGCGTGTGCCTGGTTGATATTGGCGCCGGTACCACCAATATTGCGGTCTATCTGGATGGTCGTCTGGCGCTGTCACAAACCCTGCAGCGTGGCGGTGAGCATGTGACCCGTGATATCGCGGCGGTATTGCAGACCACCACCGAAGAAGCCGAGCGGATTAAACTGCTTTACGGTTGCGTCGATTTAAAAGTGGTCAAACCTGATCACATGATTCAGATTCAGGGCATTGATGGTCCGCAAACCATCAGCCGGATTGAACTGTCGGAAATTATTATTGCGCGTTATGAAGAAATTTTTGCGCAAATCCGTCAGGAACTGGAAAACAGTGGCGCCATTCATGGCTTATATCATGGTGTGGTGCTGGCTGGTGATGCCTGTCAGATTGAAGGCATGGTCAGTCTGGTACGCCGCACCCTGGGTGTGTCTGCGCATTTGGGCAATCCGCCGGTACAGGTTTATGCCGATGAACCGCATCAGGCTGCCTTGCGCCGTTCGCAGTATGCAACCGCAGCGGGCGTGCTGATGTATAGCCAGAGCTACAGTCAGGACACCATTGTCGAAACCGAAGACCCGGAGACCTTATCGGTCTGGGCGCGTGTAGGTCGTGCCTGGTCAGGACTCAACGAAAAACTGAAATCAATTTTTTAGTTGATTTTTTAGGGAATATTGTTAGGAAGTTGTACGGATTACCGCTTGTACTTGACAAGGCAGCCGTTGGACAGCATTCTTAAAAACAATTTTTTATTAAGATCAAGGCAGTATACGGGCTGAAGTGACTGCCAATTATGAATTAGGAAAGCTAAAGGTCATGGCCTCATTTGAATTTTTTGAAGATGATCAAACCGATAACAACGGTCAAGCCCGTTTCACTGTATTTGGTGTAGGTGGTGCAGGCGGTAACGCCGTACAGCATATGCTGGAATCAGATATCCAGGGTGTGAAATTTGTCTGTGCCAATACCGATAAACAGGCACTGGACCGCATGAATGCACAGTGCAAAATCCAGCTGGGTGAGCAAAGTACCCGTGGTCTGGGCGCAGGGGCTAATCCGCAAGTGGGTCAAACCGCTGCTGAAGAAAGCCGCGAGCTGATTCGCCAGCAGCTAGAAGGCACCGATATGGTGTTTGTGACTGCCGGTATGGGTGGTGGTACCGGTACCGGTGCTGCACCTGTTGTCGCTGAAATTGCCAAAGAAATGGGCATTTTAACTGTCGGTGTCGTAACTACACCGTTTAACTTTGAAGGTAAACGTCGTCTGCAATCTGCGGAAAAAGGCATTGAAGCTTTAGAGCAGCATGTTGACTCCCTGATCATCATTCCAAACCAGCGCTTGTTAAAAGTGTTCCGCGACATTTCCATGAAAGATGCTTATAAAAAGGCAGATGACGTGCTGTTAAATGCCGTGCGCAGTATCTTTGATTTAGTGGTACGTCCGGGTCACATCAACCTTGACTTTGCCGATTTGAAAACGGCCATGAGTACCCGTGGCTATGCCATGATGGGTGTCGGTCTGGGTCGTGGTGAAAACCGTGCCCGTCAGGCAGCAGAGCAGGCGATTCGCAGTCCATTACTCGATAACGTGACCATCATGAATGCCAAAGGTATTCTGATTAACGTGACCGGTGGTGATGACGTGACCTTTGGTGAAATTGAAGAAATTACCGATGTTGTCAACCAGATTGTCGATCTGGATGAAGGCCAGGTATTCTACGGTACCGTATTTGATCCGGATGCGCGTGATGAAATCAGCGTGACCGTAATTGCCACTGGTTTGACCCGTAATTCAGCCGATGCGGTTGAGCCAGTCAAGCGTTCTTCAGTGGTGCAGTCTGCACAGGCAACCGCTCAACAGCCGGTTGAAGAAGATGATGTTCCGGCCATTCAGCGTCAGGCAGAGGCAGCGCCGGCCATCAATGCGACTGCAGGCAGCAGCAATAATTCGCGTCCAACGCCAATGAGTATTCAGGAATATCTTAAAAATCAACAACGTAAATAATTTTTACGATATAGATTTTTATTCCAAAACTTGTAAAAGGTAGCCAAATGGCTACCTTTTTGTTTTTTATCAATGGCTAAATATGCTAACGTATAGCGGTTTTATATACAGATGAATTGAGAGCATGTTGAAACAACGTACCCTAGAACGTGTCGTGAAAGCGAGTGGTATAGGTCTGCATAGTGGACAGAAAGTCATGATTAACTTTGTGCCGCACCATGCTGACGGGGGAATCGTGTTTCGCCGTATTGACCTGAATCCACCGGTCGATATTCCGGCCGATGCCATGCTGATTCAGGAAGCCTTTATGTGCTCGAATCTGGTTCAGGACAATGCCAAAGTCGGCACCATTGAACACATTATGAGTGCGCTGGCGGGTCTGGGAATTGATAACCTGATTATCGAGGTATCCGCCTCTGAAGTGCCAATTATGGACGGCAGTGCCGGTCCCTTCATCTATTTATTAATGCAGGGTGGTTTAAAAGAGCAGGATGCGCCAAAAAAATTCATCAAGATTTTAAAACCGGTTGAAGCGCTAATTGATGATAAACGTGCCATCTTCACCCCGCATGACGGTTTCCAGCTCAATTTCACCATCGATTTCGATCATCCCGCCTTTAAAAAAGAATATCAGTCTGCCACCATTGATTTTTCTACCGAAACCTTCGTCTATGAAGTCAGTGAAGCACGCACCTTTGGCTTTATGAAAGATCTGGATTATTTAAAAGCCAACAATCTGGCCTTGGGCGCCAGCCTTGAAAATGCCATTGGGGTCGATGACACCGGTGTGGTCAATGAAGAGGGCCTGCGTTTCTCGGATGAATTTGTTCGTCACAAAATATTAGATGCGGTGGGCGACCTGTATTTGCTCGGTCATCAAATTATTGCGAAATTTGATGGATATAAATCGGGTCATGCACTGAATAACCAGCTCTTGCGGAATGTGCAAAAAGATCCAAGCAGCTATGAAATTGTAACATTTGATGACATCAATCAATGTCCAATTCCGTATGTGAGTGTGACATAAGTCATTGTCTTTCCTTGGTGATGTTATAATGTAACATCTAAAAAAGTGAACTAATTCTCGTTTTTATCGGTTTTGTATTTTTTAGATTGGCGCAATGTTACTTTTTATTGCTTGCCAAACGTAACAAAGCTTGGCTAAGCTTAGGGTCGCTCACAAAGTCAGCAGCACCGCGAAGCATTTCCTGGGTTTCTGTACTGAGTGTTCTTGAAGATTTTTCCTGTTTTGGGGGCGTTTGCAACTGCGGTTTTAACCGGACCTGAATCTTGTGTAAATCTTGAAGTTCTGCCAATTGTGATAGCTGAGCAACATACTGTTTTTGCAAATAGGCCAGTTGACTCACCATCGCCTGATTGGTGCCAGTAATGGTAAGAATCCCTTGCTGATAACAAACAACCTGCCAAAGTTCGGGTTGGGGCAACAAGGGTTGAATAATTTGAGTAAGTTTCTGCCAGGCAGCAACTTGCGTTGAGAGAAACGTTAGGTTTCCTGTTTTTATGTGTTTTCTTGTTTGGCGAAAGACGTTACAAGGTTCGGACATACATATTTCCTTCATGTTTATGTCTTAATCTTATGCGCTCTTTTCAGTGAAGATCAAGGAAGAGATCACCAAGGAACTCTGAGTAAGAACAGTTTTTATGAGGTTTTTATGCATACGCGACGTATTTTATTAGCGTTTTCTTTGGCGGCTTCTGCGGCGTCAGTGGCTTTTGCTGATCTGGTTGACTTAAACAGCCAAAATTCATCGACAGACCGTATTGAAGAATTGACCCGCACCCTGGCACAAGGGACCTATAGCGAGTCACAAGACATCAATATTCCGGCGCAAACTGAAATTAATGTCAAACTGCGTGAAAAAACGGTTGAATTAAACAACGAATCTTTAGCGAAAAAATACGGTTCAGCGTCTTCTGCGAAATCTTATAGCGCTAATCCATATAGCTGGTTAGTGGCGCATCCTTTACCAAATGCCCGTGTAAGCTCAAACTATGGCGGTCGTACCATGAATGGCCGTGCTGAACGTCATTCAGGTTTAGATCTAGCCGCTCCAAGCGGTACACCAATTTATGCCACTGGCCCGGGTATCGTAACTAAATCAGGTTGGGGTACAGGTTATGGTCAATATGTTGAAATTAACCATGGCAATGGCTATTTAACGCGTTACGCTCATGCATCACGCTTAATTGCACGTGTCGGCGACCGTGTTGCTGCAGGTGAGCATATTGCAAACGTAGGCTGTACAGGTCGTTGTACCGGTCCTCATTTACATTATGAAGTAGTAAAAGACGGCGTTCGTAAAAACCCATCAACTTACCTGGCAATGCTGCCTTAATAGCTTGCGGCTTTTGCTCAAAAGGCCTAATTTTTGAGCACGTCATGCATTAAGACCTTATAACGATTATATTATCACTCAAAAGAATATTGTCTGTATATTAAACCGCCGCTATTGGCGGTTTTTTGTTATTTTGGGTAATAAAACATCAATAGATATTTTTTCTCGAAATAGTAGTCTAAAGTCGTATTCACCGATGGCCATACCTGTAGAAAGCAGAAATATGGTACATATAAACCATATAATTAGGATTCAGGAATGACCGACTATGGCGTATTATGGTGATACCGACGCGCAGGAAACCCAAGAGTGGCAGGACGCGTTTGATTCAGTTTTGCAGCACATGGGAACCGAGCGTGCTGCATTTTTATTAGAAAAACTTTATCAACGGGCAATCGCGAAACACGTTCCCATTCAGCGTCTAAATACGCCTTATTTAAATACCATTTCCGTTGAAGAGCAACCACCAATGCCGGGTGATCAGGATATGGAACGTCGTATCCGCGCCCTGATTCGCTGGAATGCACTGGCGATGGTGCTGCGTGCTAACAAAACGGGCGATGATCTTGGTGGTCACCTGGCCAGTTTTGCTTCTTCTGCCACCCTTTATGATGTTGGCTTTAACCATTTCTTCCGTGCCAATAGTGATAACTTTGGCGGCGACATGATCTATTATCAAGGTCACTGTGCTCCGGGTATCTATGCACGTTCTTTCCTTGAAGGTCGTCTGACTGAAGAACATTTAAATAACTTCCGCCGTGAAGTCGGCGGTAAAGGTTTGCCATCTTACCCACACCCATACCTGATGCCAGACTACTGGCAGTTCCCGACCGTATCCATGGGTCTGGGTCCGATCATGTCGATCTATCAGGCGCATATTCAAAAATACCTGATGAACCGTGGCCTGATCAAAGAAGAAGACCGTAAAGTCTGGGCTTATCTGGGCGATGGCGAAATGGATGAGCCGGAAAGCCTGGGTGCGATTTCACTGGCGGGTCGTGAGAAGCTGGATAACCTGATCTGGGTGGTGAACTGTAACTTGCAGCGTTTAGATGGTCCGGTACGTGGTAATGGCAAGATCATTCAGGAACTTGAGTCATTATTCCGTGGTGCTGGCTGGCGCGTGATTAAAGTTGTCTGGGGTCGTCATTGGGATCCGCTACTGGATAAAGACAAATCTGGTGCACTCAAAGCGATTATGGAAGAAGCAGTAGATGGTGATTACCAGCGTTATCAGGTGAAAGGTGGTGCTTACACCCGTGCGCACTTCTTTGGCCGTTATCCGGAAGCTGAAGAGCTGGTGAAAAACTTAAGCGATGAAGATATTGATAATCTGAACCGCGGCGGTCACGACCCGTACAAGGTATTTGCCGCCTATACCGAAGCGACCAAAGCCAAAGGTCAGCCAACCGTGATTCTGGCCAAAACCGTAAAAGGCTATGGTCTGTCTGAAGAAATTGAAGCGGTGAACAAAACTCACCAAATCAAGAAAATGCAGCTTGAATCACTGAAATATGTACGTAACCGTTTCAACCTGCCATTTACCGATGAGCAGCTGGAAGAAGTGCCATTCTATCGTCCAAGTGAAAACTCGCCTGAAATTAAATATATGAAGGCGCGTCGTGAAGCACTGGGCGGCTACTTGCCGGCACGTCGTAAAGACAGCGAATCTCTCGCGATTCCTGAGCTGTCGGTGTTTGATGCAGTGCTAAAAGGTTCAAACGGTAAAGAACAATCGACCACCATGGTGATGGTGCGCCTGATCTCTGCGCTGTTAAAAGAAAAAGCCATTAAAGACCGCGTGGTGCCAATTGTTCCAGATGAAGCGCGTACCTTCGGTCTGGAAGGCATGTTCCGTCAACTGGGTATTTATGCCGCACATGGCCAGAAATATACCCCGGAAGACCAGGAACAGTTGATGCATTACCGTGAAGCCAAAGACGGTCACATGCTGCAGGAAGGGATTAACGAAGCCGGTGCAATGAGTGCCTGGGCGGCGTTGGCGACCAGTTATTCGACCAATAACCTGCCAATGATTCCGATGTACATGTACTACTCGATGTTTGGTTTCCAGCGGATTGGTGACATTGCTTGGGCAGCCGGTGATGCACAGGCGCAAGGTTTCTTGCTCGGTGCAACCGCAGGCCGTACCACTCTGAATGGTGAAGGTTTACAGCATCAGGACGGTCACTCGCACATTCTGGCCAATACCATTCCAAACTGTGTCTCTTATGACCCATGTTTCGGTTATGAACTGGCGGTTATCGTCCATGACGGTTTACAGCGCATGTATGTCAATCAGGAACGTGTGTTCTATTACCTGACGGTTATGAACGAGAACTACGAGCATCCTGAAATGCCACAGGGCGTTGAAGAAGGCATCAAGCGTGGTATGTATCTGCTTGAAGAAGATGAGAAAGCCACGGTTCAGCTTCTTGGTTCCGGCGTGATTCTGCGTGAAGTGATTAAAGCCGCGAAAATCCTGCGTGAGGAATACCAGATTCACTCCAATGTCTACAGCGTGACCAGCTTCAACGAACTGGCGCGTGATGGTATGGCATGCGAAGAATACAACCGTCTGCATCCGCTAGCGGAAGAAGCCAAAGAGCCGTGGGTATCGAAACAGCTGCGTGGTACGGACGGTATTGTGGTATCTGCAACTGACCATATGCGTGCTTATAGCGAACAAATCCGTGCTTATCTGCCAGACAGCCGTCCGTTTGTGGCGCTGGGTACAGATGGTTATGGCCGTTCGGATACACGTGCCAACCTGCGTAGCTACTTTGGTGTCGATGCCGCGCACATTGTGGTGGCGACCTTGAAGAAACTGGCCGATGAAGGCGAAGTTGATGCGCGTCTGGTCAAAGATGCCATTTCAAGCTTTGAGCTGGATACCGACCGTCCGGTCGCGTGGGCACCACAGGCTACGCCTGAGCTGCACGCTGTGGCTGACTACAAAGAGGAGAACTAATCATGCACATTACGACTCCTGATATTGGTGTAGATAAAGCCACCGTGGCTGAAATTCTGGTCAAAGTCGGCGATAGCATCGCGGTCGATGACAGTATTGTGTTGCTGGAATCCGACAAAGCCTCTGTTGAAGTGCCAAGCACTTCAGCCGGGGTGGTGAAAAGCATTCTGGTCAATCAGGGTGATGAAGTCGCAGAAGGCGCGGTGCTGATTGAACTGGAAGCCGAAGATGGAACGTCACAAGCCGTTGAACCACAACTGGCTGATGCACCGCAAAAAACGTCTGAAAACACCCCGACCTCATTGTCTGATCAGGACATTATTGCGGAAGTGAGCAGCCATCAACCTGCGGCAGCCTCGCAAAACCAGACAGCAGCGGCTGGCAGCGCTGTAACCATTGAAGTGAAAGTGCCGGATATTGGTGTAGAAAAAGCGCTGGTTGGTGAAATTCTGGTTCAGGTCGGCGATCAGATTGATGTCGATCAGAGCATTGTGGTGGTGGAATCGGACAAAGCCACGGTGGAAGTGCCAAGTACGGTATCGGGTACGGTGGCCTCTATTGAGATTCAGGCTGGCGATAGCGTCAAAGAAGGTATGGTGATTCTGACCGTGGCCACGGCAGAGGCAGCACCAGCAGCTGAACAGTCGCAAGCTCAAGCCGAACAGCAACCCGCTGCTCAGGCGGTGCCTGAACCCAAAGCTGAACCAGCAGCGCCAGCTTCTGCAGCACCGGCGGGTGATGTCGAAGTGAAGGTCCCGGATTTAGGGGTTGATAAAGCCGCGGTTGCAGAAATTCTGGTTCAGGTCGGTGATACGGTCGAAAAAGATCAAAGTATTATTGTGGTGGAATCGGACAAGGCCACGGTTGAAGTGCCAAGTACCGCCGCGGGTGTAATCAAGGCGATTCATGTCGAGCTGGGCCAGAATGTGTCAGAAGGCATTGCCTTGGTGGCCATTGAGACGGAAGGTCAGGCAGCACCTGCAGCACCTGCAGCACCGCAAGCAGCAAAAGCTGAAGCGCCAGCACAAAAAGCCGCACCTGCTGCGCCAGCCGCACAGGCCTCAAGCGCTGTACCGAGTACACATACTGCAGACAAGCTCACCAAAGAGCAAAATGCAGCGAACTCGAAAGTATATGCTGGTCCTGCAGTGCGTAAACTGGCACGTGAACTGGGTGTCATCCTGGCCGATGTCAAAGCTTCCGGTCCACATGCACGGGTTATGAAAGAAGACCTGGTGGCCTATGTGAAGTCGCGTCTGACAGCACCGCAAACTGCTCCGGCGGCCGCAGCGGTGGCAGCAGCACCATCGGGCTTGCCGAAATTGCCAAGTTTCGATGCGTTTGGTGGTGTGGAAGAGAAAGCTTTAACCCGCTTGCAGCAAGTGTCCATTCCGCAGCTGTCTTTAAACAACTACATTCCGCAAGTAACCCAGTTTGATGCAGCAGACATCACCGAACTGGAAGCATGGCGCAATGAGCTGAAAGGCAACTTCAAGAAAGAGGGCATCAGCCTGACCATTATGGCCTTTATCATTAAGGCGGTGGCGTACTTGCTGAAAGAAGAGCGCGAGTTTGCCGGTCACTTGTCTGATGATGGCAAGTCTGTGCTACTACGCAATGAAATCCATATGGGCATTGCGGTTGCGACACCAGATGGTCTGACTGTTCCTGTATTACGTAACCCGGACCAGAAGTCGATCAAGCAGATTGCTATTGAGCTCGGTGAATTAAGCCAAAAAGCGCGTGACAAGAAATTGTCACCTAAAGATCTGCAAGGTGCGAACTTCACGATTACCAGCTTGGGTTCAATTGGCGGTACAGCATTTACGCCGCTGGTGAACTGGCCGCAAGTGGCAATTCTGGGGATTTCTCCAGCCACCATGCAACCGGTCTGGAATGGCGAAGGCTTTGATCCACGCTTAATGCTACCACTGTCGCTGTCTTATGATCACCGTGTGATTAATGGCGCAGATGCAGCCCGCTTTACCAACAAGCTGACCAAGCTGCTCAAAGATATCCGGACTTTGTTAATCTAAAACGTCGCTTGGTGTGTCTCTGTGACAGAGAACACGCAAAGTTGAAAACCCTGCTTCGGCAGGGTTTTTGCGTTTGGTACTTGAGTTTTTTCTGTGGCCGATTACAATAACAGCACTTCATTGGGGAGTAGCCGCTTTTTACGCAAAGTAAAAAGGTGATGGTCAACATATTTGCTCAACAGGGCATGGTCATCATAGCAAAGAACCAAAATGCTTTTCTCAAGCTTTCTTTTGTTGGCAAGACCTTTGATTTATCACTCTGCAGATTTGGCTAGCAGGAGGGATAGGTCATTGGTATGTGTGCTAGCCAGAGAAATCCATCATGTATGAATTCCTGATCTCAACTGCAATTGTCGCTTTGGCCGAAATGGGCGATAAAACCCAGCTGTTGGCCCTGTTACTGGCGGCCCGCTTCCGTAAACCGCTGCCAATTCTGCTGGCGATTCTGGCCGCCACCCTGATCAATCACGGTTTATCTGCAGCCTTGGGGCAATGGATTACCACCATTTTAAGTCCTGAAATTCTGCGCTGGATTCTGGCACTCGGTTTTATTGGAATGGCGATCTGGATGCTGATTCCGGATCAGCTGGATGATGAAAATGAAAGCATCAACAAATGGCAGAAATACGGAGTGTTTGGTGCCACCTTTATTCTGTTCTTCCTGGCAGAAATTGGCGATAAAACCCAGATTGCAACCGTGGCGCTGGCTGCGCGTTTTGACAGTATTTTCTGGGTGATGATTGGCACCACCTTGGGGATGATGATTGCCAATGCGCCGGCAGTATTTATCGGCAATAAAATGGCAGAGAAATTACCGGTATCCCTGATTCATAAAATTGGCGCGCTGATTTTCCTGATCATTGGGGTGAGTACATTGCTGCAATATTATTTCTTTTAAAGGCTGCTACTGATTTTGGCCCAATCTTCCTGGTTGGGCTTTTTTATGGGCTGAACCTGACCCGTGCTTCTACAAAATAGTTGAAAGTTAAATTGTATATTGATTGTAAGTTGGCGGAATACCCTTTATTTTATAGGGAATTAAAAATTTAATGTAAAGATAAGATTTTTTTGGGGACAAGGTATGGCGTTCGATCGCACCACATCACAAGTATTATTTGATAATGGCACGCATAAATGTATCAGTTTCACCAGTCTGGTCAAAGGTGAGGGCGTACAGGCCAACCAGTTTCTGATTCTGGACAATGACCGTGCCGCAGTTCTGGACCCGGGCGGCGATTTGACCTATGTACCGCTAACCATGGAACTGAATAAATATACCCGCCTGACCAATCTGGACTATGTGATGGCATCGCATCAGGACCCGGATATTATTACCTCGATGCCGCGCTGGCTGGTGTATACCGATGCCAAAGTGGTGGCTTCGAAACTGTGGGCGCGTTTCTTGCCACACTTGAACTCGGCTTTTATGAGTGACCGGATGAAAGGCAACTGGCTGGAGCGTCTGATTGAACTGCCTGATCATGGCCAGGTGATTCCACTGGGACAGGCATCCATTGTCGCCATTCCTGCGCACTTCCTGCATTCGGTCGGTAATTTCCAGTTTTATGATCCGGTGGCTAAAATCCTGTTTTCCGGTGATATGGGCGCTTCAATGGTCGAAGATGCGTCCAAGCCGTTAGAAAACTTTGCCGCGCATATTCCAAAAATGAAAGCTTTCCATCAGCGTTATATGTGTGCCAATAAAGTCATCCGTTTATGGGTGAATATGGTGCGTCAAATGGATGTCGAAATGATTGTACCGCAGCATGGTACCGCGTTTGTGGGCAAGGAGCAGATCAACCAGTTCCTGGACTGGATTGAAACGCTGGAATGCGGTGTCGACCTGATGGATGAGTCGGTATTTACCTGTCCGACTTAAGCCAAAAAATCGCGTAAAAAAACTGAAAAAATAACTTGAGTGTAAAAACAACATTTTTTATATTTTCTTCCCCAAAAAAACTCTTTTTTGATGACGAGAATTTTAACAATGTTGTCTCAAGTTGCTTCATCAGATGCGTGTCTTAGCTGCGGCGCATGCTGCACCTATTTTAGAGTTTCATTTTACTGGGCAGAAGGCATTCCCATGCCTGAGCATTATACCGAACCGGTAAATGCCCTCTATTCATGCATGAAAGGGACCAATCAGGCCAATCCGCGTTGTATTGCGCTGGAGGGAACGGTCGGACAACAGGTCAGCTGCTCTATGTACGAGCAGCGCAGTTCCAGTTGCAAAGAGGTACAGATTGCCGATGAGCAGTGCAATAAGGCACGCCGTGCGCATAACCTGATTCCTTTAGTGCTGGTCGAAGCGGCCAATGATGGCCAGGACCCGGATTTTGACCGGGTCAGTTAAAGACTTCAGCATCCAGATGTTGTTATCGTAGAAAAGTAGGCCACGGCCCACTGCTGTCCCATAGTTTGCTTTAAATAAAAAAACCTGAGTCCTAACAGTTAAAATATGAGTGCAAACAAACACTTTAACGACCAGGATTCAGGTTTTGTCACATCAGAATACCGTATTTCATGA
>NZ_VPBF01000046.1:0-20655 GCF_013418865.1 Acinetobacter sp. YH12117 | reverse complement strand
ATGAATACAGATATGGTGCTTGGTGCATTGGAGCAAGCATTGCACGATCGAGGTATGCCAAAGAATGTGATTCATCATTCCGATAGAGGTGTTCAATATCTTTCTATTCGCTATACCAATCGTTTAGAAGCTGCAAATTTACGAGCATCAGTCGGTACAACTGGTGATTCATATGATAATGCTCTGGCTGAAACGGTGAATGGCTTATACAAAACAGAAGTGATTGAATTTTAAAAGCAGATTAGCAAGGTTTAGCAGATGTACAACTTGCGACACTAAACTGGGTAGATTGGTTCAATAAAGAGCGTGTACATAGTGCATTGGGTTATGTATCGCCTTTTGATTTTGAAGCAATGTACTATGATAAGATTAACCCGTTAGGTCAGGTGGCCTAACTTAAATAAAAAGTCTCCGACAAACCCGGTACGGTTCACCCTATGAACGATTAAAAGAAAAATTATGTTAATATCTTGGTGTCAGTGGAAGTACTGGTATTCACATGTCCCCTTGTCCGTTATAGGTCATTCGTCTTATGCCGCCTCCCTGATGCTCGCGTCACGGAGGCGATTTTATTAAACGCTAATGGGACAGTAGCGGTTTTGAAAGTGCCTGGAAATTATTGTACTTCTGGCGGGAAACCATCTTCATTCAGCGCCGCCACCAGCTGATCTACGCTGGCACTGCTGTCAACGGTCACGATTTTACTGTCCAGATCAATGTCAACTTTGGCATTCGGGTCCACATCCTGAATGGTGGCTGTTACACCGCGGGCACAGCCGCCGCAAGTCATATTGGCAATATGCAGTTTCATTAAGATGCTCCATGAGTCATGTGAAGATGCTTTCAGTTTAAAGTTTGTCATGATGGGAAGGTCAAGCCAAATTTTTATGCGCAGAGACTTGACCTTCCCATGATGTCAATCTGTATGCTGTAAGAAAGTCTGGGTATTGGCCGAGGTAGGGCATGAGCATCTCCAATTCATCTGCTGTTTTTCGTGAAACATTGTCTATTCAGGGCATGACCTGTGCTTCATGTGTAGGCCGGGTGGAAAAAGCCTTAAAAAAAGTAGATGGGGTCGAGCAGGCCAATGTTAATCTGGCCACCGAACAGGCCGTGGTCGAATCTTCTGTACCACTTGATCGGGCTGCTTTGGTCAAAGCCATCGAGCGCGCCGGTTATGATGTGGTCGTCGCGGCACCCATCGAATTGTCGATTGATGGCATGACCTGTGCCTCCTGCGTGGCGCGGGTAGAAAAAGCCCTGAAAAAAGTGCCGGGGGTGCAGCAGGCTAATGTCAATCTGGCCACTGAGCAGGCCTGGGTCGAAGCCGATACTACGGTCAGTGCCGATAAACTGATTCAGGCCATCCGTAAGGCTGGTTATGATGCCCAGCTACAGACCACGACCACCACTGAACAGGCGGATCAGAAAGCCAGCGAGCAGCAGCAACTAAAACGTGATCTGATGATTTCCCTGGTGCTGGCCATTCCGGTATTTGTGCTGGAAATGGGCTCGCATTTAATTCCGGCTTTTCATATGTGGGTCATGCATCAGATCGGGCAGATGCCGAGCTGGCTGTTGCAGTTCGTGTTGACCACGCTGGTATTGCTATTTCCGGGCCGGCGTTTTTATCAAAAAGGCATTCCGGCCTTGCTGCGTTTCGCGCCGGATATGAACTCGCTGGTGGCAGTCGGAACCCTGGCCGCATACAGCTTTTCGGTGGTGGCGACTTTTATGCCACAGCTGTTACCGGAAGGCACGGTCAATGTCTATTTTGAAGCTGCCGCGGTGATTGTCAGCCTGATTCTGCTGGGTCGCTATTTTGAAGCCAAAGCCAAAGGCCGTACTTCGCAGGCAATTCAGCACCTGATCGGCATGCAGCCAAAAACTGCCCGCATTGTACGCAATGGCCAAAGTGTGGAAGTGCCGCTGGCTGAAGTCAGCTCGGGTATGCAGGTTGATATCCGCCCGGGAGAGCGGATTCCTGTGGATGGGGAAGTGCTGGAGGGCCGTAGTTATGTCGATGAATCCATGATTAGCGGAGAGCCGCTGCCAGTAGAGAAAATGGCAGGCAGCGCCGTGGTGGGCGGCACCATCAACCAGAATGGCAGTCTGAGCATCCGCGCAACTGCGGTGGGGGCAGATTCGGTGCTGGCGCAAATTATCCGCATGGTCGAGCAGGCGCAAGGCTCCAAACTGCCCATTCAGGCGCTGGTCGATAAAGTCACCATGTGGTTTGTGCCAGCCGTAATGCTAATGGCTGTGCTGACCTTTCTGGTCTGGCTGATTTTTGGTCCTGAACCGGCGCTGACCTTTGGTCTGGTCAATGCTGTAGCGGTGCTGATTATTGCCTGTCCATGTGCTATGGGGCTGGCCACTCCAACCTCGATTATGGTCGGCACTGGACGTGGGGCAGAAATGGGCATTCTGTTCCGTAAAGGCGAAGCCTTGCAGCTGTTACAGGAAGCGCAGGTGGTGGCGGTAGATAAAACCGGCACCTTAACCGAAGGCAAGCCGCAACTGACCGATTTTCATGTACAGGCCGGTTTTGAGCAGACGCAATTATTAAGCTGGGTGGCGGCGGTAGAAGCCAAGTCGGAGCATCCGATTGCCTTTGCTATTGTCGAAGCCGCGCAGCAACAAGGCTTATCTTTACCAGCTGTGAGCGATTTTGATTCGATTGTCGGGTCCGGCGTAAAAGGGCAGGTCAATGGTCAATGGCTGCATATTGGGGCTGACCGTTATATGCATCAGCTGGGTTTAAGTACCACAGCCTTTGATCAGGTTGCGGCACGTTTGGGTCAGGAAGGAAAAACACCACTGTATGTGGCGGTAGAGGATCAACTGGCGGCCATCATTGCCGTGGCCGATCCAATCAAAGACAGCACCTTTGCTGCGATTGAAGCGCTGCATCAATTAGGTGTTAAAGTGGCGATGATCACCGGTGATAACCGGCATACTGCTGAAGCGATTGCCCGGCAGCTAAAAATTGATACCGTGGTTGCCGAAGTCCTGCCGGAAGGCAAAGTCGATAGCGTACGTGAATTGCAGCAGCAATATGGCCGTCTGGCCTTTGTCGGCGATGGGATTAATGATGCCCCGGCGCTGGCACAGGCCGATGTCGGGCTGGCCATTGGCACCGGTACCGATGTAGCCATTGAAGCCGCCGATGTGGTGCTGATGTCCGGCAGTTTAAAAGGCATTCCCAATGCGATTGCTTTAAGTCAGGCCACTATCCGCAATATCCGCCAGAACCTGTTTTGGGCCTTTGTTTATAACGTGGCCTTAATTCCGATTGCCGCCGGCGTGCTGTATCCGCTGTGGGGCATTTTACTGTCGCCGATGTTTGCTGCAGGCGCAATGGCACTGTCATCCGTGTTTGTGCTGGGCAATGCTTTACGCCTGAAGCGCTTTGCCGCGCCGCTGCAATAGCCGTTGGCGTCAGGACATTTTCGGTTTAAGATCGGAGGCAGGTCTTAAACCGCCGTATTGAGCGAGAAGCATGTGAATATTGGTCAAGCCGCAAAGCAGTCGGGCATCTCTGCCAAAATGATCCGTTATTATGAAAGTATCGGCCTGCTCACGGCTGCCCAGCGCAGTGCTGCTGGTTATCGGGTCTATTCCGAGCAGGATTTAAAAACCCTGAATTTTATTCGTCATGCCCGCGAGCTGGGCTTTTCTACCGAGCAAATGAAAGAACTGATTTCGCTGTGGAAAAATAGCGGTCGCCAGAGTGCAGAAGTGAAAGCGCTGACCTTAAAACATATTGATGAGCTGAACCAGAAAATCCAGCGTTTACAGGACATGGTCAATTTGTTGCAGCAATCTGCGCAGCATTGTCAGGGCAATCACAGCGCGGAATGTGCCATTCTGGACCAGATTGAAAAAGGCGGATAAGCCAGTAAGCAGCAGGAATCGAATTGCAGGAGGATGAATCAATGCAGATTCATCCTCCTTTTTTATGCTTTATTTACGGATTTGAATGGCAAACTGAATCACATGCGACTTCCCCTGATGCAGCTGTCCTTCATGACGTTCCACTTCACCGACAAAGAAATGCAGCAGATGATCCTGCTGGAAGATCTCTAGAAAATCACGTGGATCATACAGCATGTCAGGATTGCCCGGGCCACCGGTGGCATAGGCCAGTTGTGCTTTGGAATAGACCTCGCCAATGAACCAGCCACCGGATTTCAGGCTATGACGCACGCCGTGCAGTAATTTCTGCTGGGTCGGCTGATTGACATGACCAAACACGCAAATCGCATGCTGAAACTGGTTTTCCGGCCATTCTACCTGACTTAAATCCACCGCGGCGGTGTCCAAGGTCAGCTGTTTGGCCTGGGCATGTTTTTGGGCTTTTTCAAGCGCAACAGTCGAATAATCCCAGAGTAGTCCGGCAAACGGCAGTTGCTGTTCACGGGCGCGCTCGGCCAGATAAATCAGGTTACGGCCTTCACCTTCAGCAATGCCCAGCGTAGCGCCAGAAATCGCTAACTGCTGGGCCATCTGCTGAATAAAAACGTTGGCCGCTTCGCCATATAAATGATCGGTGCTGTGGTAGCGTTCATCCCATGGATTGCTAAAGCGAGGTGTCATATGCAGGCCCTTCATTGGTTAAAAATAAACGGGGGAGAAGATTAAGACTGGCCTTGACTATAACATATTATAAAAACATATATTGTTTTATTCGGCTTCGGCAAGTTGTATTTGGGTGAAGCCTGATGGGCCGGCTTTGCTGCGGTTAATATTCAGTGTATTTACTGCAATAGCGCTTCATCCGCAGGGCCTTCAGGCGTTATCATGGACAGATCAAAGCATTGGATTGCCTTATGAAAATTATTGCCGATGAAAATCTGGCCTTTACCGATTATTTTTTTGCCGAGTTTGGTGAAATCTCCCATCGTCCGGGCCGGACCTTAACTGCGCAGGACCTGCACGATACCGAAGCCTTACTGGTGCGCTCGGTAACCAAGGTCAATGCCGAACTGATCCAGCACAGCAAGCTGCGTTTTGTGGGCAGTGCCACCATTGGTACCGATCATCTGGATATTGCCGCGCTGGAACAGCAGCAGATTCGCTGGTCCAATGCCGCCGGCTGTAATGCACAGGCGGTTGCCGAATATGTGATTACCGCCTTACTGCATGTGCGTCCAGCCTTACTGGAAGCAGGCCAGCAGTTCTGTCTGGGCATTATCGGACTGGGCAATGTCGGTTCGCGTCTGGCGGTAATGGCGGAACTGCTGGGCTGGAAAGTGGTGGCTTATGATCCTTTGGTGCAACGTGAAAGTGTGCAGCAACTGGCATTGGCAGACGTATTGGCTCAGGCCGATGCCATTTCGATTCATGTGCCGCTGACCAAAACCGGTCCGTATCCGACCTATCATCTGTTCAATGCCGAAACCCTGGCCCAGATGAAGCCGGATGCAATTTTAATTAACTCAGCGCGTGGTCCAGTGGTGGCAGAGCAGGCATTAATGACCGATATCCAGCAGACCGGGCGTGCGGTGGTGCTGGATGTATTTGAGCATGAACCGGAAATTTCTGCCGAATTATTACATCTGGTCACGTTGGTAACGCCGCATATTGCCGGTTACAGTCTGGAAGGCAAAGCCCGCGGCACACAAATGATTTATGTCGCTTTTTGTGAAGTCTTTGGGCAAGTGGCACATAAACGCTTTGAAAACCAGTTGCCGCCGTGCAGCGATTATTTTAGTGGTCAGCCGTTAAAAGCCGCACTGCAACAGCATCTGCCACAGATGTATGATATTGCCGCCGATGACGCCAAATTACGTGCCTGCTTAAAAGACGGCAAGGTCGATCAGCAGGCCTTTGACCATTTACGCAAGACTTATCCGCTGCGCCGTGAATGGGCTGCGCATGGAGGGCCAGCCGCATGAGCCTGAACTATCAGCCGACCTGTAGTCTTGAGGCTATGCGCGCCCGCGCCAAGATGTACGCCCAGATTCGCCAGTTTTTTGCTGAGCGCGAAGTGCTGGAAGTGGAAACGCCTATTTTGTCGCAGGCCGGTGTCACCGATGTACATTTAAGCTCGGTACAGGCCAAGCGTCATGTATTGGGCCAGCAGCAGACGCATTATCTGCAAACTTCGCCTGAATTTGCCATGAAACGCCTGCTGGCCAGTGGCAGTGGCCCGATTTACCAGATCTGCAAGGTGTTTCGTGATGATGAGCATGGCCGCAAACACAATAGCGAATTTACCATGCTGGAATGGTATCGCCCGGGTTTTAGCCTGAAAGAGCTGATGTTTGAAGTCACCGATTTACTCAATCTGATCTTGGCACAGCGTTTTGGTGAAGTACGTCCAACGGTACTGAGTTATAAACATGCTTTTATGGATCGGCTGGATCTGAATCCGCTGCAAGCGACATTGCAGGAACTGAAAGCCTGCTGTCAGCGTGTCGGGCTAAGCCTCGATTTAGGTGATGATCGTCTGGGCTATATCGACCTGTTGTTCTCGCATATGGTTGAGCCTAGTCTGGGCTTTGATACGCCGGTATTCCTGACTGATTTCCCGCCGGAACTGGCCTCACTGGCCAAAACTCGTGTCGATGAAGATGGCGAACTGGTTGCCGCCCGTTTTGAGCTGTACATTGAAGGGCTGGAACTGGCCAATGCCTATGATGAACTGGCTGATGCCGAGGTGCTCCGTGGCCGTTTTGAAGCCGACAATCAGGAGCGGGAAAAACTGGGCTTGCATGTGATGCCACTTGATGAATATCTGCTCAGTGCCTTGCCTCAGATGCCGCCATGTTCAGGTATTGCGCTGGGTATTGACCGTTTATTGATGGTTGCCACCCAGCAGATGCGTTTGGAACAGGTAATTACTTTTCCGGCCGAGCAGTCTTAAGGCGGCTTCATCCAGATCAGCACAGGGGGATGATTCATCCCTGATCAACAAAAATACCCGTGTATAGCACGGGTATTTTTAATTTTATGACTCAATTTTAGCTTGCGGCGGTATATTCTGCTTTCAGCACTTCAATGGCTTTAATGCGGCGCTGAATCAGCATTTCACCAATATCGGGGCCTTTAATCTCAGGTGGTAAATCCTGCGCTTTAATGCCGCGCACCACCTGCATGGCTTTTAGCACATAATCGGCCTGCGGATAGTCCCGATCTTCCATGCCTAAACGGCCACGCGAATCACATTCACAGGCCTGAACAAAGGCTTCTACCCGTTCCGGGCGACGCAACACATCCAGACGCTGTAGCAGACGCCATAAGGTGCCCGGTTTCAAGGTCAGGGCCTGATGGCATTTTAAATGTTCCTTGCACACCGCCAGTGCCAGCTGTTTGGTATAGGTCGGCACTTTCAGGCGGTCACACAGGTCAGTAACCGGCTGAATACCACGTTCTTCATGCATGATATGACGCGGTAATTCATCGGCTGGGGTCAGGGCCTTGCCCAAGTCGTGCACCAGCACGGCAAAACGCACATCCAGACTGTAATTCTGGCGGCAGGCCTGTTGCAGGGACATTAAGGTATGCACGCCGCAGTCAATTTCCGGATGATATTCCGGGCGCTGTGGAATCCCAAACAGGGCATCAATTTCCGGGAACAAGGCTTTTAAGGCACCGCAGCGACGCAGCACTTCAAAGTATTCATCGGCATGATCTTCCTGCAAGGCGCGTGCAGTTTCTTTCCAGACCCGTTCCGGGGTTAAGGTATCCAGCTCGCCAGATGCTGCCAGCGTGCGCATCAGGGTCAGGGTGTCATCGGCCACACGAAAGCCCAGCGCTTTATAACGCGCAGCAAAACGGGCAATTCTGAGTACACGTAATGGGTCTTCAACAAAGGCGTCGGAAACATGACGCAGCACTTTTTGCGCCAGATCCTGCTGTCCACCATAAGGATCATAGACCTGGCCGTTTTCATCCATGGCCATGGCATTAATGGTCAGGTCACGACGGATTAAATCTTCTTCCAGCGTGACATTGGGTGCAGTATAAAACTCGAAACCATGATAGCCCTGACCGGCTTTACGTTCGGTACGGGCCAGTGCATATTCTTCTTTTGATTCAGGATGTAAAAACACAGGGAAGTCTTTGCCCACGGGCTGATAGCCTTGGGCCAGAAGCTGTTCGGGTGTTGCCCCGACAACCACATAATCTTTTTCGTGATAGGGGTGCCCCAGCAAATGATCTCGCACCGCACCGCCTACTAAATAAACTTGCATGAAAAAACCTCTATTCTTGAGGTCATCATGCAACAGAATAGAGGTTTTCTCAAGTCAGAATGCCGAGCTTTTCACTCGGCATTCAGTTTTTATAGCGCGTCTTGTTCCGCTTGCTGAATTTCTGCCACGGTTAACGCAGTCATATTCACCACACGACGGGTGGTCGCTGTTGGCGTTAAAATATGTACCGGTTTCGCTGCGCCCAGCAAAATTGGACCAATGGTCACGTTGCTGCCTGAAGTCGATTTCAACAGGTTAAACGAAATATTGGCTGCATCCAGGTTCGGCATAATCAGCAGGTTAGCTGAACCTTTGAAGCGTGAGTTCGGGAATGCGAAATGGCGAATATTTTCGTCCAGTGCCGCATCACCATGCATTTCACCTTCCACTTCAAGTTCTGGTGCAATCTCAGACAGAATATCAAACACTTTACGCATTTTTTGCGCGCTGGCATCGTTCTGGTCTGAACCAAAGCTTGAATGCGACAGCAGGGCAATACGTGGTGTTACACCAAAACGGCGTACTTCTTCAGCGGCCAGAATGGTCATTTCAGCCAGCTGTTCAGCTGTCGGATTACGGTTGATGTAAGTGTCGGCAATAAACAGGTTACGATCTTCCAGCATCAGCGCATTCAGAGTGAAGAAAGTATTGTGACCTTCTTTCAGACCAATAATATTGCTGACGAAGTCTAAGTGAATGTCGTAGCTTGAATAAGTACCACATAACATACCGTCAGCCAGACCGTGTTTCACCAGCATTGCGGCAATTAGAGTCGAACGGCGACGTGCTTCACGCTGCGCATATTCAGGCGTTACACCTTTACGCTGCATGATGCTGTAGTAATCATCAGCGAATTTTTCGTAATCCGGGTTTTTCTCCTGGTCAACAATAGTGATATTCACACCATGTTCCAGACGTAAGCCCAGTTTCTTGATATTCGCTTCAATAACCGCGGTACGACCCACCAGAATCGGTTGTGCCAGACCTTCGTCCACTGCAATTTGTACTGCACGTAAAACGCGTAAGTCTTCGCCTTCTGCATAGGCAATGCGTTTCGGATCGGTTTTCGCCTGCGCAAAAATTGGTTTCATCATAAACGCAGAGTTATATACAAACTCTGACAGACGTTGATGATAAGCCGAGAAGTCCTGAATTGGACGTGTTGCCACGCCTGAATCCATCGCTGCTTTGGCAACCGCTGGAGCAATTTCAAGAATCAGACGCTGATCAAGCGGACGTGGAATTAAATAGTCACGACCAAATGAAGCAGATTTCTCACCATAGGATGCCGCATCTGCTTCTATGTGCGCCATACGTGCAATCGCGTGTACGCAGGCAATTTTCATTTCTTCGTTAATGGTGGTTGCACCGACATCTAGCGCACCACGGAAGATGTACGGGAAGCACAGCGCGTTATTCACCTGGTTCGGATAGTCGGAACGGCCGGTTGCCATAATTACATCATCACGTACTTCGTGGGCATGTTCAGGCAGAATTTCCGGGTCCGGGTTAGCCAGAGCGAAGATGATTGGATTAGCCGCCATCTGCTTGACCATTTCTTTGGTCAGAATACCGGCAGCAGAGAGACCGAGGAACATATCGGCACCGGCAATTACATCGGCCAGTTGGGTTGCTTCAATATCCTGTACGTAGCGTTTTTTCGACTCGTCCAGACCTTCACGTTTGGTGGTCAATAGACCGCGTGAGTCCGCCACAATAATATTTTCTTTTTTCGCACCCAGGGCACAAAGCAGGTCCAGGCACGACAGGGCAGCAGCACCGGCACCTGAAGCCACAATCTTGATTTCGGCAATGTTTTTGCCGTTCAGTTGTAGCGCATTCAGCAGCGCAGAACCGACGATAATTGACGTACCATGCTGGTCATCATGGAACACCGGAATGTTCATGCGTTCACGCAGTTTTTGCTCAATGTAGAAGCATTCTGGTGCCTTGATGTCTTCAAGGTTAATCCCGCCAAAGGTTGGTTCGAGTGCAGCAACGATATCAACGATTTTGTCTGGATCATTTTCAGCGATTTCAATGTCAAATACATCGACGCCGGCGAATTTCTTGAACAGAACGCCTTTACCTTCCATAACCGGTTTAGACGCTAAAGGACCGATGTTCCCTAAACCTAGTACAGCGGTACCGTTACTCACCACGGCAACCAGGTTGCCACGTGCTGTATACAGTGCTGCAGTAGAAGGATCTCGTTCAATCTCTAAACATGGTGCCGCGACACCAGGTGAGTATGCAAGCGCTAAGTCACGTTGGTTGACCAGCTGCTTACTTGGGGTAACGCTGATTTTACCTGGAGTAGGAAATTCGTGATAATACAAAGCCTGCTGTTTTAATGATTGATCGTCCATCTGAATCTCGTATGTTACTGTGTCCAGCGATGCTGGCGGTTTGTGCTAAATCTGCTCGAATATACCATTACTTACGCACTAAGCACAGTCAAAGCTGCGCATTTTTAGAACAAACTTAGAAGTTTAAGCTATAGATTAAGATTCACTAACAATAAGTAGTGTCTGCATTTTTTCACTCAGGAAGCGGGTCGCATCCTGTTGTGGCAGCGGTTTGGAGAATAAAAAGCCCTGGGCGATGTCGCAATCGAGCTTTCTGAGGTACTGAAGTTGATGTTCAGTTTCAATACCTTCAGCGACAATGGTCATGCCCATGGCTTTGCCCATGGCAATCATGGCACTGACAATGGCTTCCTGCTTGCTGTGGCCAATCTTGGACACAAAGCTGCGGTCGATCTTTAAAACATCTATAGGAAAATCGGTTAAGTAAGAGAGGGAAGAATAACCGGTACCAAAATCATCCAGCGAAATATGAATATGGCGCTTCTTGATTTCTTCCAGAATATATTTGACCTCGTCGGTATTTTCCAGCAACGACGATTCAGTAATTTCCAGTTCCAGGCTTTCACCGGAAATATGATAGGTATTGAGCGCCTCATCAATATCTTCCAGCAAATGTCCGCGTTGTAGCTGCTGCGCCACAATATTGACCGAAACCCGGATGTTATCAAAGCCCAGTGCCTGCCAGTCCCGAATCTGCTTGGCGGTTTGCTGAATTACGATATGGCCAATCTCTGAAATCAGGCTGGTTTGCTCGGCAATTGGAATAAATAAGCCGGGTGGAATCAGGCCTTTTTCCGGATGGTTCCAGCGTACCAAGGCTTCAAAACCGGAGACCTGCTGATCATGGAAATTGATTTTTGGCTGGTAATAGACGATCAGCTCATCATTTTTAATGGCCTGACGTAAATCGCGCTCAATGTGCACGTCCTGCTCTAACAGCTTGGTGGTTTCCAGCGAATAGTATTTGGTGGTATTGCCACCCAGACGCTTGGCTTCCGACAGCGCCTGTTCGGCACAGTTGTTTAAATAATCCAGCTGCCGGCCATGTTCAGGATATAAAGACACGCCCATCGACAGGGTAATAATATGGTCCTGACCCTGGATATTAAACGGCGCCGAGAAGGCTTTGGTAATACGTTCGCAATGCTGCTGCACCGATGGGCGAATATGTGACAGCTCATAAATAATGGCAAAGTCATCGCCATTTAAATGCGCCACCAACAGCGCTTCGGCATTAATGAGGCGTAAACGCTGTGCCACCTGTCTTAGCAGTTCATCGCCGCCATTATGGCTTAAATATTCATTCAGCACCCGGAACCGGTCGATGTTCAGGCGAATCACCGCCAGCTGTTTAATCGAATCCTGATGGGACACCAGATACTGATGCAGCTGATAGTTATAATAAAACCGGTTAGGCAGATCGGTCAGCGTGTCATAATTTTCCAGATAGGACAGGCGCTGTTCCTGCCGGCGGCGCTCGGTTAAATCCGAGACAATCCCGACATAATGGGTAGAGCGGTTCTGCTCATTGCTGACGGTATTCATGTGCAGGCGGATGGTCAGCTCTTTGCCCGACAGGTATTTTTCATCCATTTCGCCATCATATTCGCCTTCTTTGAGCAGTTGCTTGACAATGGCATTGTGCATACTGCGGTGCCGTGATTTGTAATTGCTGGCAATATCAAACAGATGTTTGCCAATAATCTGCTCGCGACTAAAGCCGGTCAGCTGTTCAAAGCACGGATTGACCTCAATATAACGCAGGTCCTCATTCAGAATAAAAATCCCTTCTGCTGCCTGCTGTAGTACGCTGGCGGTCAGTTTCAGGCGTTCCTGATCAGTTTTTTCCTGATGGATGTCACGGCGGATACCGACCATGCGTAATGGACGCCGGGTTTCGGGGTCACGCTCAATCACACGGCCAACATCATGTACCCAGACCCATTTGCCATTGCTTTGCTGTACCCGGTAGGTCACTTCATAGCGGTCGGTCTGGCCACGCAGATGCTGCTTCATGGTGTTACGAAAATGCGCCAGATCATCCGGGTGAATCAGTTGCTGCAGTTTGTGATGATGGGCTTTGGAGCCGGACATTTTCAGCTGCTGGTGTTCATTGGTCAGGGTAATCAGGCGATGCTTGATGTCCCAATCCCATGGTTTTAACCCGGCCACTTCATGCGCCAGCACCAGATTGGCCTGTTGATCTTGCAGGGCTTTATGGATTTGCTCCAGATCAAAGGTCCGCTCTTTCACTTTCTGTTCCAGCATCTGGTTATTAAACTGCAACTGCTGCTCAATGTCTTTGGAGCGGTTCATTTCCGTTTGCAGTTGCTGGCATAGCTGGTCGGTCCAGGCCACTTGCTGTTCGGCCTGTTTTTTCAGCTGATTATTCTTGAAATAGACGCTAGATAGCCGGCGATGCATGTGCATGGAGGTATTGGCACAAATCAGCAGACAGATTAAGGCAAAGTTGGTGGCCAGATAAAACAGCGGTTCGGTGTTGCTGTTAAAGAACAGTGGGGAAATTAAATACGGCACAATGGCCGGAATAAATACCAGCGAAAAATAGCTCAGGCGCTGGGTTAAAAAGGTGAGGGCAAAGGTCTGGCTAATAATCACCAGCAAAGCCGCCAGAATAATGGCCTGATAGGTGCTCATCTCCAGACTGTACTTCGGCAGGAAATAGTACAGCAGGGCAATGCCAATACCAAGGCTAATGCCCACCAGCAGGCATACCAGCTTGATCCAGCGATGTGCCATTTGAATACTGTATTGACCGGGCTTAAAGCGCATTTCATTAAAGAACAGGCAGCCGGCCAGCCCCAGTTCACTCAGCAGGAACCAGGCATTAAACGCGAAAGTTGAAAAATTAAAAGAGTAGTGAAAAATAAAATAAATATAAAAACAGAGAATGAGGATGCTCAGCAAAAAGAAGCGCATCAGCCGGATTGTATTGGTGATTTGGGCAGCATACAAATACTGCTCCATGAGCTCATCCTGATGGTCTGACATATATCCCCAAAACCCTATAAATTACAGAGTATGTAAAAATCCATTTTATTTTATGAATAACCTGATATTAGGTGAAATTGTAAAATAATATTTTGAGATTAGTCAGTAAACTTTAAAAAAGCAATCATCTGACTCAGCATTCAGCTAAAAATAAGACGAATTACACGCTGAAGTTAAAATTTAAAATAGAAAGTGCGACCACAGGCGCAGTTTCAGTTCTTAACACGCGCTCGCCTATACACCAGTTCACAAAACCTTTCGTATTTGCGCTACTGATTTCGGCCTCGCTCAGGCCGCCTTCAGGCCCAATTAACAGGGCAAGTTCTGGCGTGGCATTGTGTAAGACATTCACTTCATCTTTGTTGGGTGCTAATACCAGTTTGGTGGCTGGCAGATCGGTATCGAGCCATTTTTCCAGCGACATCGGCGGGAGAATTTTAGGCACAATATTCAGACCACATTGCTCACAAGCAGCAATGGCGATACCTTGCCAGTGATCCAGTTTTTTCTGGTCACGGTCGTATTTCAGACGCATTTCGCAGCGTTCAGAGGTGAGGAGCTGAATCTCGGAAACGCCGAGTTCCACAGCTTTTTGAATGGCATAATCCATCCGGTCGCCCTTACTCATGACCTGACCGAGCAGGGCCTTGAATTTAGGTGTACGGTTGCCCGGATTAAAGCTGTTGACCATCACCGTTGCTGTTTTTTTCTGGACGTCGGTAAGGGTCACTTCATATTCGCCACCTTGTCCATTGAACAGGGTGGCTGTGTCGCCCACTTGTGCGCGCAGTACTTTACACCAATGGTGAAACACGGTTTCGGTCAGCGCGAGCTGCGTATCAACCGTTAATTCAGCTTCAATATAAAAACGTGGCATAAAGTACAACTCGCAAAAAAGAAATTAGGCTAAACCAAGATCAGTCACAAGCTGACGGGTAGGCTCGGTATTGTTCATGGTGTAGAAATGCAGACTTGGCGCACCACCTGCAATCAGGCGTTCACAGAATTTCAGCACCACTTCATGACCAAAGGCTTTAATCGATGCCGTGTCATCACCATATGTCGCCAGTTGCTTGCGAATCCAGCGTGGAATTTCAGCACCAGTACTATCGGCAAAGCGAATCAGGTTGCTGGCATTGGTAATTGGCATAATACCCGGCGCCACCGGAATATTGACACCGGCTTGCTGAATACGCTCAACAAAGTAGAAGTAGGCATCCGGATTGAAAAAGAATTGCGTTAAGGCTGCATTGGCGCCGGCATTTACTTTTTCAACAAAATGCTGAATATCTTTATCAAAGCTTTCCGCTTGTGGGTGCATTTCCGGATAGGCAGCCACTTCAATATGGAAATGATCACCGGAATGTTCACGAATAAAGCGAACTAAATCCTGTGCATAAGGAAGTTCACCTAAGCCCACTTGACCAGATGGTAAGTCACCACGTAGTGCGACAATACGGTGAATGCCTTGCGCTTTATAGATATCAAGCAATTCAGCAATGCGTGCTTTGTCATCACCGATACAAGAGAGGTGAGGAGCTACAGGCGTGCCTTTGCCATTAAAATCTGCAATAGTAGAGAGCGTACGTTCACGTGTTGAACCACCTGCACCATACGTTACAGAGAAAAATTCTGGATTGAGTAACTGTAGTTCTTGGTGAACAACTTTTAGTTTTTCCGCACCTGCATCAGTTTTGGTTGGGAAAAACTCAAAAGAAATCGGAATCTGTTTAGACATGTTGAAATCCTTTTTTATAAATACTTATATTTAATAGATTACCCTCATCCTAACCTTCTCCCAGAGGGAGAAGGGACTTTCTTTGTGATTGTTAAAGTCTTTAAGACTCACCCTCTAACAATTTTCAAAGTGGAAGTCTCCCTCTCCTTATAGGAGAGGGTTGGGGAGAGGTGAAAATAAAAAATTAGTATTTATAAGCATCCGATTTAAACGGACCTTCAACAGAGACACCAAGATAGTCTGCTTGTTCTTGTGTCAATTGAGTGAGAACACCACCGAAACCTGCAACCATTGCTGCTGCAACTTCTTCGTCCAATTTCTTAGGTAGGAGTTCAACACGGATTTTCGCAGCTTTTTCAGCTTCAGGAAGATCAGCAAATTTCTCAGCGAACAAGTGCATTTGACCTAAAACCTGGTTGGCAAATGAACCGTCCATCACGCGTGATGGGTGACCTGTTGCGTTACCCAGGTTCACTAAACGACCTTCAGACAGCAGGATCAGGTAATCGTTTTCATTTTCTGAACGATACACCTGGTGAACTTGAGGTTTCACTTCAACCCACTTGTAACCACGTAGGTAGTTGGTGTCGATTTCAGTGTCAAAGTGACCGATGTTACATACAACAGCACCTGCTTTTAATGTATCCAGCATGGCAGCGTCACAAACGTGGTAGTTACCCGTTGTTGTTACGATCAGGTCAGTGTTTAAAAGAAGGTCAGCGTTAACGTCTTCTTTCTTGCCGGTTTGAACACCATTTTTGTATGGAGAAACCACTTCATAACCGTCCATGCAGGCTTGCATTGCACAGATAGGATCGATTTCAGAAACACGTACGATCATGCCTTCTTGACGAAGTGATTGCGCAGAACCTTTACCTACGTCACCGTAACCAATGACCAGCGCACGACGACCAGATAAAAGCATATCGGTTGCACGTTTGATGGCATCGTTGAGTGAGTGACGGCAACCGTATTTGTTGTCGTTTTTAGACTTGGTTACTGAATCGTTTACATTGATTGCAGGTACTTTCAGAGAACCGTCTTTCCACATTTCAAGCAGACGTTGTACACCTGTGGTGGTTTCTTCAGTAATACCGTGGATTTTCGCCAAAACTTCTGGGTATTTTTCGTGAACAAGTGCAGTTAAGTCACCGCCATCGTCCAGAATCATGTTGGCATCCCAAGGCGTGCCATTCACGTTAATTTGTTGCTCTAAGCACCACATGTATTCTTCTTCAGTTTCACCTTTCCAAGCGAACACAGGAACACCAGACGCAGCAATGGCAGCAGCAGCGTGGTCTTGAGTCGAGAAGATGTTACAAGAGGTCCAGCGTACTTCAGCGCCAAGTTCAACCAAAGTTTCGATCAGAACAGCTGTTTGGATTGTCATGTGGATACAACCCAGGATTTTAGCGCCAGCAAGTGGTTTAGCCGCAGAGTAGCGTTTACGCAGACCCATCAGGGCTGGCATTTCAGCTTCTGCAAGTTTGATTTCTTTACGACCGAAGTCTGCTAAAGTGATGTCTGCTACTTTGTAATCAGTAAATGAAGCATTAACCGCGTTCATCACGATCTCCTTAATAAAAACAATTGATCATTCAGTTCGCGGATGCCGTTGTTGATCAAAGCGGATGTTTGACCGATGGTCGAGCCTAGCGCTTTTACATTTCGTACCTGTAAAACGTCGCAGCATCCCTCGACTAGCGCAGTATTGTACTTGGAAATTGCCCAGAGTTCCAATCTGAAATTGTTGAATATCTGGCTAAACTGTTCCGGTTTCTCGCTGTAGTGTTCTTTGATCTCCAAAACAATTAAAAATTCCGGCTAATCCAGCGCCTATCTCCATGCATCAATATAAAAAAGCCCATCATCTGATGAGGTTTTGATCGGGTTGAATGGGTTAATCGGCAGCTTTGGCTTTTTCGGCCCAGTAATCTGCCTGTGCTTCATTAATCTCGACCCCCAGGCCATGTTCATAAATACAAGCCAAATCACGCATGGCCTGTGCATCGCCCAGTTCAGCGGCTTGCTGAACCAAATTTACCGAGGTCGGAATATCTTTTTCTACCACATTCCCACGACGATAATAGCCAGCCAGCTCCAGAATTGCGCCTGCATGTTTCTGTTCGCTTGCCTGTTTCAACCAGTAATAGGCTAACTCAAAGTGAGTTTTGGAATCTTCAGGATCATTTTCCTGCACGTCTTTGGCATAAACGGTGTAGCCTTCGCCCAACCAGTACATGGCTTCCAAATGACCATTTTCAGCAGCTTTTAAGGCCCATTCTTCAGCCAGCAGGTTGTCATCTTCATGCTCGCTTTGCATATACAATTCAGCCAGCTCAAACTGGGCATCGGCTTGGCCTGCAAGCGCACGGTTAATCAGGGCGGGAGGAACAGTGATGGCGTCCGACATGGTCATATCCAGAAAATATTTGCTATAAGCCTAAAAGGTCTGCCGGAAAAAAGCCAATCTGAAATGAAATGTTTTGAGTCATAGTGCAAAATTGCTCACTAAATTGTGGTAATTTTCAACTTTTAAAATATCAAGTATAGTGCAAATGACTATATAAAACTACATCAATAGCCTTGTATTTTAACCCTAAATTCTCCGAAGATAAGATTTTAAATAGTTATAAAATGGAGTTTCCATGCAGCTCACTAAAACCTGTCTTAGCTTGGGGTTAGCCATGAGTATCTCTCAGTTTTCTTTTGCAGACTGGGTGGATGATGCCGCTACAAAAGTCGAGCAGCATACCATTCAATTGTGTCATCATATTCACGCCAATCCTGAACTTGGCAATATGGAATTTAAAACGTCGGAACTGGTGCAAAAAGAATTACGCTCTTACGGCATTGAAGTGAAAAAAGGCTTTGCCAAAACCGGTGTGATTGGCGTATTAAAAGGTGCAAAACCGGGCCCGATTATGGCCTTACGTGCCGATATAGATGCCTTACCGATGGAAGAAAAAGCCCAGGTACCTTTTGCCAGTAAAGCCAAAGGTATTTATTAGGGCGCAGAAACACCGGTTGCGCATGCCTGCGGACATGATACCCACACTGCCATGCTATTAGGTGCGGTCAAGGCACTGGCAGAGAATAAAGATAAAATTGCCGGAACCGTGGTCTTTGTATTCCAGCCTGCGGAAGAAGGTGGTGCCGATATTGATAACTTCCTGAATGGTGATCAGGTCGGTGCACGTAAAATGATTGCCGATGGCGCACTGAATAATCCAAAACCTGAAGGGATTTTTGGGATGCACGTGATGATGGCGGGTATGCCAAGTGGCAATATCTTCTATAAAGATGGTGTGGCTTTAAACAGTGCCGATGGAATCCGCGTGACTTTAACCGGGTCAGCAGGTACATGGTTGCATGCCGTGGAAAGGACGTGATTCTATTGTCGCCGCGGCCGATATTATCCAGAATTTACAGACTATGGTGTCTCGTCATGCTGACTTGAGTAAAGGCATGGGCGTGGTCAGTATCGGGCAGATTCAGGGTGGTACCAGTGGTAATATCTTGCCTGAACAGGTTTCGATGATCGGAACCATTCGTTCCAATCATGAAGATATCCGTCAAAGCATCTACAAAAACCTGCCAACCATGATTGATCACACCGCGCAAGCCAATGATGTAAAAGCCAAAGTGGAAATTTCACCGTATGCGCCGGTCACCACCAATGATAAAACCTTAACTGAATTGATGGCGCCATCTTTAATTCAGGCCGCGGGTGCAGGTAAGGCGCATGTTTTAGAACATAACCAGAGCGCCAGTGAAGACTTTTCTTATTATGGCCAGCTGATGCCATCTTTATTTGTATTCCTGGGTGCGACACCAGCTGATCAGGATATGAGTAAAGCCGCACCGAACCATAACCCGTACTTTATTGTCGATGATAAAACCTTAAAAACCGGGGTAGAGTCGCATATGCGTTTTATTCTGGATTATCCAAAAGTTGCCAGCCAGGTACAAAGTGCATGGAAGGCTAAAAAATAATGGTCTTGACCCTATAAAACTCAAGAGAAAAACGGAGCAAATCGGCTCCGTTTTTTATGGCTCATAGATAGAACAATCAAATATCCGCTTTGAAATATAAAATTGAGCAGGAGAGAGTTAGGTAATAACGATGGAAGTTTAACGGAACCCATATATCAAAATAGCCTAAGTTATTTAATCTATTTTACCTCTCAGAACCTGATCATGCGTTAATTATAAAATGAAGATTTATTCCTTGTTTGCGTCTGTTATGACTTAGAGAGAAAACCAGGATAAGGGAGTTTTTGATTTATCAGAGGATGGATAACAGCAGTCGATGTAAACCAATTCATCTTTAATTTAAATTACTTACAAAAATAGAGTTGAGCGGAGCCGTAGCATTTTTTAAGTTAGACCCATACAACGGAACAAAAAAAGAGAAGAAAAAAATGGTGAACTTTCTAACCGCAGAAGATGCAAAAGTGCTTTCGGCGCATGCCAATCTGGACATCAACCTGTATAAAGCGCGTTTAGCCAGTTTAATTGAAGAGAATGCCAAGCAGGGCAACACTGCAGTATTTACGGTATTGCCCAAACATTTGCCTTTGGAAGAAATTCGCAATCTCTCTGCCGAACTGACCCAGCTTGGTTATCAGGTACGTTTTGAAGTCAGTGAATTCTTTTACAGCTTTAATGTGTACTGGATTTAAACCCGTTCGAAATTTACGAGTTGGCCTGATAGTCCTGAATGACTTCTAACGCCGCACGGAAGGCCTCTTGCGTAGCCGGTGCGCCGCAATAGGGCAGGCTATGTAGCAGCACTTCCTGAATTTCTTCCACTGTCGCGCCATTATTTAAAGCCCCGCGTACATGACCTTTTAATTCAGTCGGGCTTTTGAGCGCAGTTAAAAAGGCAATTGTCACCAGTGAACGATATTTGCGCGGCAATACATCTTCACGTTGCCAGGTAGAACCCCAGGCATGTTCATTAATCCAGTCCTGCAAAGGCTGGGTAAACGGCACAGTATTGTCCTGCGCACGTTTCACAAAACTTTCACCCATGACTTCGGTACGTACTTTTAAACCATTGTCATAATCTTGTTGTGACATCTTGTTTCCCTCAATATTGTTTTCGATGTAGCTTAACGGCTTATGCAGTCTATACTATTGGAAGATGGTCGTAGAATGCCTGTCAGAAGTGTCATTTCCAGTCCATAAAAAAGTGGCCCAAAAGCCACTGCTGTCCCATAGTTTGCTTTAAATAAAAAAACCTGAGTCCTAACAGTTAAAATATGAGTGTAAACAAACACTTTAACGACCAGGATTCAGGTTTTGTCACATCAGAATACCGTATTTCATG
>NZ_VPBF01000045.1:0-21979 GCF_013418865.1 Acinetobacter sp. YH12117 | reverse complement strand
CATGAAATACGGTATTCTGATGTGACAAAACCTGAATCCTGGTCGTTAAAGTGTTTGTTTACACTCATATTTTAACTGTTAGGACTCAGGTTTTTTTATTTAAAGCAAACTATGGGACAGCAGTGGACTTCACGTCCGCTTTTTTATTGGATGCAGATTGCTATTTTTCTTCAGTTGGGTGCAGTTCACGGCGCATCCGAATATGCGGAATGCCACAGTCCAGATATTCCTCACCTTCGACCTGAAAACCAAGCTGCTGATAAAAACCGGTGGCATAGACTTGTGCTGATAACACCAGAAAAGGACGCTGCTCCTGCTGGGCCTGCTGAATAATGGCTTCCATCACTTTCTTGCCCAGACCTAAACCTCTGTAAGACTTTAAGACCGCAACCCGGCCAATGCTATGGTTGGAGAGCAAACGTGCGGTAGCGATTGGCTGCTGCTGTGCATACGCGACAAAATGTAGCGCTACTGCATCCTCCTGATCCCATTCATCTTCCGGGGCAATTGCCTGCTCCTGAATAAAAACCGCTTCACGAATTACTTTGGCATCGGCCTGCAAGTCCTGCCAGCTGCCGGCATGAATACTGATCTGGCTCATTGTTTTATCCTTAACATTTACGTCCGATATCCTGCTGGTCCCACTGATCATTCAGCAATAGCTCCAGCGAATGTTTCTGAATGCCATAGAGTTCTTTTAAGGCCTGAATCTGGGCCAGCACCGCCGCATCTGGCGCAGTATAGTCTTTGCGTTTGGTGGCCAGAATCATCTTGTTTTTGCTGGTATGTTCCAGTGACACAAACTCAAACACCTTGGTTTCATAGCCATAGGCTTTCAGCAATAAGGCCCGGATGGTATCGGTGAGCATTTCCGCCTGCTGTCCGGCATGGATTCCAAAGTGCAGCATCGGTTGCAGCACTTTGGGTGCCTGTAACTGCGGACGCAATTCTTTATGGCAACACGGCGCACACATAATCATTTGTGCATTCAGGCGAATGCCGGTGTGAATGGCAAAGTCGGTGGCGACATCACAGGCATGCAAGGCAATCATCACATCCAGCTGTTCCGGTGCATAGGTACGGACATCGCCCTGGAAAAAGTCCAGTTGCTGAAAGCCGGAATCTTGCGCCACCTGCTGGCAGAACGCGACCATTTTCGGATTCAGTTCCACACCGGTCACATACGGCGTCTGCTGATGCTTGGCCAGATAGTCATACAGGGCAAAAGTTAAATAGCCTTTACCGGAACCAAAATCGACAATATGCAAGGGCTGATCTTGAGTGTTGAGCTGCTCCACCGCCCCGGAGAAAATTTCCACAAATTTATTAATCTGTTTCCATTTTCGCGCCATGCTCGGAATGATCTGGCCATGCTGATCGGTAATGCTTAAATGCTGCAAAAATGGGCTGTCCTGTTCGACATAACGCTGTTTGCTGCGGTCATGACCTTGCGTAACAGTTGCCGGTGCAACCTCAGCTTTTTTCTTGTTCACCATCAGCATGGCTTTTTTCTTGTTCTTTTTCAGCTGCAGGTCTTCATCCAGGGTCAATAAATTGGCCTGTTTGCAGCAGCCTAGCAGCGCGCTGACCTGAGCCACTGCCTCAGTGAGCGGATAGTTTTTGGTGACATCCTGGGTTTTATATCGGTACACACAGTTCAGTACAGCTTCATTTTGTAAAGAAATGACCCGGAAGGTCATTTTTTCCAGCTGTTCAAGTTCGCCTTTGTACTGACTCAGAATTAAACGCTCAAAACGCTGTGTTTCAATGGCTTGCTGAAATGTATCTAGAAATTGTTGTTCCGGATTGGGAGAAGTCGCCAATTGAGACATGAGTAAAACCTGAAATGAATTGCAGCTAAAGTGTAAAGCGTCTTACGCGAAATGCAAAATTGAATTACTATACATTCGTATATTTTAATTATAACGATCCCACGCTTATGAATGCACCCTTGGCACCCGACTACGATCCGGTTGAAGAACGAATGAACTTCATCAGCCATGCCATAGGCGCGGCTTTGGCGCTGGTGGCCGGTATTTTTTTAGTGATTAAAGGCAGTTATTTAAGTATTGGCCCTTGGATCGGGCTGTGGGTCTATGCGCTGAGTATGTTCCTATTGTTTTCGGCGTCCAGTCTGTACCATTATGCCGACAGCCCACAGCGCCGCGGCTGGTATAAAAAGCTCGATCACACCGCCATCTATTATTTAATTGCTGGCACCTATACCCCTTTTCTGTCTATCGCCATTCCTACTGCCAAAGCGCAATATCTGTTAATTGCACTGTGGATTATTGCCCTGATTGGCACTGTATTTAAGCTGGTTTTCATCAACCGGTTTCAGAAAATTTCACTGATTGCCTATCTGGTGATGGGCTGGTTAGCACTTCTGGTGATTGATGATATGCAACGCTTTTTAAGTCCACCTGCGCTAACTTTTTTATTGATTGGTGGAATTTCTTATACGATTGGTGCATTGTTTTATGCGTTAAAACGGGTAAGATACACACACGCTATCTGGCATATTTTTGTATTGATCGGGGCAGGATCACATTTTCTGTCTATCTATCTGTACGTGATTTAATTGTTTTGATTCTCCATTTCAGTGACCCTGAGCGCGTTGAATCGAAACGATTGCCGTTGTTTTTTTAAGAAATTACGCCTTTTTTAAAAAGATTACGCTTGTAAAACTAATTTTTTATTTTTAATAAGTGTAAGGTCATTCATGGCGTCATCAACTTCTGCTGCAATCAATGAAGAAGCAGCACCAACGAACTCAAAATTTCGTGTCCTCACCGCGAGTCTGGTAGGCACTACCATCGAATTCTTCGATTTTTATATTTATGCGACTGCTGCGGTCATTATTTTCCCGTACCTGTTCTTCCCAACCAGTACCGATCCAATGACCGCCACCATTCAGTCTCTGGCCACCTTTGCCATTGCCTTTATTGCCCGCCCGATTGGCGCGGCACTGTTTGGTCACCTCGGTGACCGTATTGGGCGTAAAGCCACCCTGGTCGCTGCGCTGCTGACCATGGGGATTTCCACTGTAGCCATTGGCCTGTTACCCACCTATGCACAAATCGGCATTGCCGCACCGTTACTGCTGGCCCTGTGCCGTTTAGGTCAGGGGCTGGGCTTGGGCGGTGAATGGTCAGGTGCGGTTTTACTGGCCACCGAAAATGCACCGGAAGGCAAACGTGCCTGGTACGGCATGTTCCCGCAACTGGGTGCTCCAATTGGTTTTATTCTGGCCACCGGTTCCTTCCTGCTGTTAGGCGCGTTCATGAGCGAAGAAGCATTCATGAGCTGGGGCTGGCGTATTCCCTTTATTTCCAGTGCTTTACTGGTGATTGTTGGTCTGTGGATTCGTTTAAAACTGCATGAGACACCGGCTTTCCAGAATGTTTTAAACAAACAGAAAGAAGTGAATGTACCGTTTAAAGAAGTCATGACCAAACATTGGGGCATGCTGATTTTAGGCACCATTGCCGCGATCTGTACGTTCGTAGTGTTCTATCTGACCACGGTATTCGCGCTCAACTGGGGCACCACCCAGCTCGGTTATAGCCGCGCCGACTTCCTGGAATTACAGCTGATTGCTACCCTGTGCTTTGCAGCGTTTATTCCACTCTCAGCGATTTTGGCAGAAAAATTCGGCCGTAAAGCCACGTCTATTGGTGTGTGTGTTGTATCGGCGCTCTTTGGTCTGGTTTTTGCCAGCATGCTGGAATCCGGCAATACCTTGGTGGTGTTCCTGTTCCTGTGTATTGGTCTGGCGATTATGGGGCTAACCTATGGTCCAATTGGGACCGTCCTGTCAGAGATTTTCCCGACTTCGGTACGTTATACCGGCTCTGCGCTGACCTTTAACCTGGCCGGTATTTTCGGTGCCTCTTTTGCACCGCTGATTGCCACCAAACTGGCGACCGAATATGGTCTGGCTGCCGTGGGTTATTACCTGACTGCTGCATCTATCTTGTCACTTCTGGCCTTCCTGGCAATTCGTGAAACCAAGCATGATGATGTCAACAGCCAGATTTAAAATGTTCATCTGACTGAAAAACCAGCGTAGAGAACGCTGGTTTTTTATTTGTGATGCAAAATCATACACAAACACACTATTGCATCTGGCCAAGTTTAGAAACAATAAAAGCTTATCCCCACCAGCAGGTCATTGTATGGATTGTCTGATTGAAACCCTTCGGGAAGAACAACTGGTGAAAGTTATTTTGTTGCTGGATGATGGCAAACGCCATGAAGCGGTGCAGTACCTCAGAACAGACAGTCATTTGACTGAAGCAGAAGCCCAGCAGCTGATTGATGAACTGATTCGCCAGCACGGTCTGGCCATGGATGCCTCCAAGGGTGAATGTGCCCCCAAACCGATAGACGACATCAGCACACCTTATTTTGATACTGAAGATCCACCGCGCCCGCAGCTACATACCGAAGCACAAGCCCCGGTCGAAACAGCGGCAAATGGTATTGAAGATTTAAACCGGAACAATCACCGCCTGAATATCGGGGTATTGGTCTTGATTGGCGTCGTGATTCTGATTGCCTTGCTGTGGTGGGTCTTTTAAAACGCCCACCTTTTGGCATTAGCAGAGTTCAATAATATCAATGGTCGGTGGCACCCGAAAACGAAATGGCACACCCACCATCCCAGTACCAACAGTGACAAACACATCGGCATGTTCATGCCGGTACAGGCCTTTTTTATGGCCGACAATCGATACGCGTTTCATTACATAATCGGTCAGCCACGGCAATTCCACCTGACCGCCATGGGTATGCCCCGACAGCATTAAGGGATGAGTTGGCAATTTCGGCACCATATCGACCGTATCGGGGTTATGCGACAAAATCAGCCACGGCTTGTCTTGCGGTAAATCCGGCATATAGCGCATATCGGTACGGCCGGACCATAAATCGCCAATCCCAATCAGGCGGAACTCGTCAAACTCGACAATCTGCCCTTCAATATCAATCACATGATTAACCTCAAGCGCATGTTTGAGCAGTTCCTGAATCGGCGGTCCGGGATACTGTTCATCATGATTGCCGGTCACGGAATAAATTGGCGCTTTAATCTCTTTTAGTATTGCCAGTTCATCGGCCAGTTTATTTTCCGGCTCATAGGTCCAGTCACCTGCCACCAGCACCATTTCCGGTTCTTCCTGGTTAATCTTGGCGACAATCTGCTTGAGCTGGCGTTCATGCCCGGAAAACAGACCAATGTGCAGGTCGGCAATCAGGGCAATTCGGACCGGGCGTTGCAAGGGCTGATCGGGCAGCATCTGATAGCGGGTGGTTTTGACCAGAATCAGATGTGGCTCAATAAAACGCGCATAGACCAGCACACCACTGACCAGCCCGATAAAAATGGCTTCATGCAAGGAGTAATAGCCAATCCAGCCGGCATAAATACTAAAGAAAAACAGCGGAATTAATAAGTAAGACAGATAAAAGGCCAGCAGATGCACAAAGGCTTTAAAGGGATGAATCGTTTCTGTATTGGCCTGACTACGCCATGCCTGCGACACAGCCCAAACTGCCAATATGGCCAGGCCGATATAGAAATACAGTATAATTGATTGGCTATCCCACATAGTTATGCCCGACTCTCCCCCGGCGACTAAATTCGTCCGTTCTTATATTTATCTTTTCACAGCTGGCAATTATACTCAAACCAAATTTTGGACTTGTTTTAGACAATATGATACATCCTGACAAATTTAATTTGCAATCAAATACATACGCGAGAAGTTCTATGTCTTCTTCTACCGCGGCCATGCTGTTGAGTTGCAGTTTAGTGTTGGGAGTCAGTGGCTGTTCAACCCTGCCCAAACAGATTGAACATCCGGTTCAAATGGCTTTTGAAACGCCAACCGAGCATACCCATCTGGCCCAGATTGTATTGCCGCTGCGTGAAAAAAATCCGCAGCTGACCGGTTATCGGGTGCTGTACGATCCGCTGGAAGCCCTGTCAGCACGCTTGTATTTAATTGATAAGGCAGAAGAAACCCTAGACCTGCAATATTATATCTGGGACAACGACAAAATCGGGGCGCTGGCACTACATTCAATTATTCGCGCAGCTGATCGCGGCGTGAAAGTGCGCTTGCTGGTCGATGATAACAATGCCAAGAAAATGGAAGGTATTTATCTGGCGCTGGACCAGCACAGCAATATCGACGTCAAGCTATACAATCCGTACCGCTTCCGTAAATACCGCGCCATGGACATGGTGCTAGATTTAAAACGTATCAACCGGCGCATGCACAATAAAAGCTTTATTGCCGATAACCAGATTGCCCTGATTGGCGGGCGCAATATGAGTAACCAGTATTATAACGTCAGCGACAGCTATCAGTTTTCCGATGTCGATGTGATGCTGGTTGGTTCTGCCTCCGATGAAATCATTCACTCCTTTGATGAATACTGGAATGATGATTATGCCTATTCGGTCAAGCAGCTGGTCAATCCACAGCAGCATCATCTGCGTTATGAAAGCCTGAAACAGCAGCTCGAAGACCATTCTGCAGAAGTGGCGGTACAAAATTATCTTGATTTAGCCACACGCTCCCAAGCCATTGAACAGTGGTTTAACCACAAAATCCAGTTTGACTGGGTCAAAGCAGAAGTGGTGAAAGACTCGCCAAGCAAGATTAAAGACCGCGCACCCAAAGAAGAATTACTGAATTTCCAGCTGCTCAGTCATCTGGAAAAACCGACTGAAAGTGTGGATATTATTTCGGCCTATTTTGTACCGGAAGAATCCGGGGCTGACCGCTTAAAACAGCTGGCCAATGACGGCGTACAGGTGCGGGTACTGACCAATTCCTATAAGGCCAATGACGTTCCGCTGGTACACGCGTTTTATGCCAAATACCGTCAGGACTTACTGGAAAATGATGTCGAGCTGTATGAGTTTTTATATGCACCCGAGGCCGAGCATCTGAACAGCAATACCGAAGAACTGTCGAAAAAAGCCAAAGTCAGCTTAAAAGGTCTGAGCCGTTCCAGCCTGCATGCCAAACTGATGGCACTGGATGAAAAACAGGTCTTTATTGGCTCTTTTAATTTTGATCCGCGTTCGGCCTATTTAAACAGTGAAATTGGCGTATTGCTCAACAGTCCGACGCTGGCGAGATCGGTGCATCAGACCATGGATGCCAATTTATCCAAATATGCTTACCGTCTGGTGCTGGATGCACAAAACAACATTAACTGGCGTGTCGTAAATAGCAAAGGTGAAGAACGCGTATTTGTTAAAGAACCAAAAATGAAATGGTATGAAAAAGCAGCCATGAAAATCATTTCCTGGCTGCCAATTGAGGGCTTTATGTAAGCCTGCAACACAGGTTAAAGCTTAAGCACTGGCCTGCTGAATCAGGACTTTTTGATGCAGCTGCTCCAAGCCCTCAATCATCTTGTTTTGAACCAGCGAGGTCAGGCTTTCCACCGTATGCCCTTCTACCGAAATCGGGTTTAGAGCCATTAAATGTGCGGTGACCTTTGGCATTTCCAGCACATTTTTAACATGCTCAATAAAGGTCATTTCATTGATAAACGGCGCTACGGTATCCAGCTCGCCCTGCTGGTTGATATAACAGATCAGGCAGATTTGCACCGGACGCTGCGCTTCAATTGCCGCGCCCAATAAACGGCCATGTACTTTTTTAATTTTAGTCCCATCCGAAGTCGTGGCCTCCGGGAAAAACAGTACCGGCACATCCTGTTTTAAAAACTGGGTAATCTGGTCGCGGATTTTAATCGAATCTCCCGAACCGCGTTTAATAAATAAGGTCCCGCCACCTTTGGCCAACTTTCCAAACACCGGCCATTGCTCAATTTCAGCTTTGGCCAGAAAAAATACCCGCGCACCTGAACCGAGCACCGGCACATCTAGCCATGACACATGGTTGCTGACCCATAAGGCCGGCTGGGTGGGAATTTCTCCATGCACTTCGACTTCAATATTGAACACCTTGCACAACTGACGGCAAAAATGCTGCACATAACGGGTATTCTGCGGATTATTCGGCTGCTTATACAAGCTGTGACGATACACCAGATAAAAGCCTTCGCTCACCGCTGCCAGACCGGCAGTGATTTTTTTAGAATAGAGAAAAAATTTGGACAGACTATTCATTGAAGCGGATGAAGATAAAGAAACTTGAGACATAGCATAATCGTGAATTGCGAAAATCACAGCAAGAATTGTTCAGAGAACTGTATTCTATCTTGAAGCAATTGACCAGACATTGATCATAAGCATCGAAAAACTGTCCAGATCGCTCAATTGAAATGCGCTATACCAATTCTTCTACAGTCTTGCTGCAATGGATAAATCCACAGCAAATCCCTTGATGTAATGATCATGCTGATGAATCAGATACAACGATCAAGCTTTCCATGCCTCCCTCTCACAAAGAGGATGATACTGATTCCAAATTGAGGATTGTGAGGATTCGCCTGCTTTTTGTCATGCTGCTGTAATCATCTTCATCTAGTTCACGCAGCTGGCGCTTTTTGCTCTAGAATAGAATTTTCATGAGGAGAAATGCCCAGGTGCCAGATTACCAGCAACATCAAGGTGGTGAACGCGTTGTGCTCGTGAGCGTCAGCGTACAGATTTTAGAAGACCTTGATGCAGAAGAATTTCATCTGCTTGCAAAATCTGCAGGTGCTGAAGTTTTGCAGCATGTGTTTGCCCAGCGGATTAAACCCGATGCCAAGTTATTTATCGGTTCTGGTAAAGCGGACGAAATTGCTGCGCTGGTTGCAGAACTCGAGGCTGAACTGGTGATTTTCGATCATGCGTTGACGCCGGCACAGGCACGTAATCTTGAAAAAATCATGAAATGCCGTGTGGTCGACCGGACCGAGCTGATTCTGGATATTTTCGCCCAGCGCGCCCGGACCTATGAAGGGAAATTGCAGGTCGAGCTGGCACAATTGCATCACCTCTCCTCACGCCTGATTCGTAGCCGCGGCAATCTGGACAGTCAAAAAGGCGGGATTGGTTTACGTGGTCCGGGTGAAACCTTGCTGGAAACCGACCGCCGCCTGTTAAGAATTCGTATGGGCCAGCTGAAAGCCAAACTGGATAAAGTCCGCCAGACCCGTATGCAGGGTCGTGTGGCCCGTCAAAAAGCCGCCGTTCCTACCGTATCACTGGTTGGCTATACCAATGCCGGCAAATCGACGCTGTTTAATATTCTGGCCAATAGCGATGTCTACGCCGCCGATCAGCTCTTTGCTACGCTCGACCCGACCTTACGCCGGCTGGAATGGGATGGGATTGGTACGCTGGTGCTGGCCGATACCGTGGGTTTTGTCCGTAATCTCTCGCACTCGCTGGTGGAATCATTTAAGGCCACGCTGGAAGAAACTCTGGAAGCGACCTTGTTGCTGCATGTGATTGATTCCAGCAGTCCGGACATGCTGGAACAGATTGAAGCAGTTGAGAGCGTCCTGAAAGAAATTGGCGCAGATGTGCCGGTGCTCAGGGTTTATAACAAAATCGACTGCACCGGCGAGCAGGCCAAAATTGTCTATGCCAAGCCTCATCAGCCGGAGCGAGTGTATATTTCAGCACATTCGGGTCAGGGACTGGAACTGTTACGTCAGGCGGTACATGAATGTCTGATGGGCCAGATTCAAAGTTTTGATGTGGTATTAAAACCGGCCTATGGCAAATTACGCAACCAGTTTTATGAACTGAATGTGATTCAGTCCGAGCACTATGATGAGCAGGGACAACTGAATCTGCGCGTAAATATGGCCCCTGCCAAACTGGAACAGATGATCCGTCAGGCGCACTTGCCGCTGGACGAAATTCTGGGTGCCAAGGCTCAGCAATTTAAACGGCCTTTAGAAGAATTTGAAATTGATGATGAGATCAGTTAAAACTTGAACAGTAAAATATGACCGACTGATAAAAAATGAACAGGCTTAAACGTATCGACTGGCCAGCTTGGATTGGCACACTTCTCTTAATTATTGTATTTCGTGAAACAGCCGTCTGGATTGCGACCTATTTCAACCATCCTGAACTGGGCAACCTGATGGGTTTACTCAGCCTGCTGGTGGTGCTTTTCCTGTGGCGCCGACTGCATAAAATTCCAGCCCGGATTGTCGATACCAACAATAAAATCATGAAAGAAAGTGCGTTTGCCTTTTTACCGATTAGTGCCGGCTCACTGCTGATGCTGACCCATATGGGCAATAAAATTCCGGCTTTTCTGGTGGTGCTGTTTCTCAGCACCCTACTGCCGTTATGGTTGTATGCCAAAATGGCCAAACGCTGGCTCTAGGAGATTAAAACATGCTCGCAATTGTTTATGGCTTTTTAATCACCCTGGTGGCCTATCTGCTTGCCAAACCCTGTAACCAGAAACTGCCGCAAATTCCGGTCATTGTCTTTGGCATGATTTTTATTGTGCTACTGCTGTATGTATTTGGCATTCCCTATGAAGATTATATGGCACAGGTCAATCCGCTGTTTAACCATCTGCTGGGTTATGTGACCGTGGCACTGGCGATTCCGCTGGCGGCCATGCGCTATGATGATCTGCCGCTCAAAGCCATTCTGGGCATTTTGCTGTTTGCCAGCATCAGCGCCGTAGCCTTGCCAATGGGACTGGCCTATCTCTTACATATGGCCGGGGATGACATCATGGCATTTGCCACCCGTGCCGTGACCACGCCAATTGCCATCAATATTGCCACCCTGCTGGAAGCGCCGGTCAGTCTGGCCATTCTGATTGTGATTTTATCCGGGGTGATTGGTGCCGCTTTCTCACCGCTGCTGCTGCGTCATATTAATGATGAGCGCGCCTCAGGACTGGCCTTAGGCCTTGCCGCACATGCGATTGGCACAGCACAGGCCTGGCAACGCGGTAGTGTGGCCGGTCGTTATGCTGCATTTGGGATGGCGGTGAATGCCGTGTTTACCGCAGTCTGGCTGCCAACATTTATACTCTTTATTCAAAAAATGTGACTCAAGAATCAATATTTACATCTTGTGTTGATGAAAAAATATTCTTAAGATGAAAATTGAATTTTTTGAAGTGTATTAAAGGGATAGAAACATGGGAAAATTTAAATATACAGTGGCACTTCTGGCAGCCACATTCAGTGCTGGCGTTTTCGCGGAAGATCTCTCCGGTACCTGGCGCAATATTGATGATAAAACCGGTTCATCCAAAGCCATTTTAGAGATTCGTCAAGAAGCTAATGGCACTTATACCGCTAAAATCGTCAAAGTAACGCCACGTCCGGGTTACACAGCAAAAGAAACCTGTGTCAACTGCCCTGCGCCTTATACCAATCAGCCCATTTTAGGCATGGATGTACTAAAAGGACTGGCGTATAAGGGCAAACACAACTATAGCGGCGGCAAGATTATTGATCCGCTGTCTGGCAATATTTACAGTACCAAAGCTAAACTGAGCAGCAACGGTAAACGTCTAACCCTCAGAGGTTATGTCGGTGTATCGGCCTTAGGACGCAGCCAAACTTGGATTAAAAGCGAATAATTAATCACTTCTCTTTTCACATAAAATGCCACACGTTCGTGGCATTTTTTATTGGTTTTTCTGCATCTTAGTTGCAACTTTAAAATTAATTACCTCTCAAATCGCTTGACTCCTTCCACAACTCGCTTTATACCTTGAATTAACCTCTGTGATAACTTTCGACAATCAAAGGAACTGATATGAAGAAAAATGTATTGATGGGCGCATTTGCAAGCTTCATCTTCAGTGGCTCAGCGTTTGCATCAGACCTAACGGGTATCTGGCAAAGTATTGATGACAAAACAGGCTCACCTAAAGCACTTATTGAAATTACCCAAGCTGAAAATGGCAGCTTTACAGGTAAAATTATTAAAGTCACACCAAGACCAGGCTATACTCCAAAAACTATGTGTGTGAATTGTCCTGCACCTTATACCAACAAACCTTTGGTGGGTTTGGAAGTTATTCATGGCTTAAAGCATGTGGAAAATAACAACTATGCCGATGGACGTATTTTAGATCCACTTACAGGCAAAATGTATAGCCTGAAAGGCCGTTTAGCGTCTAATAATAAACGTCTAACTTTACGTGGTTACGTCGGAATTTCAGCCATTGGTCGGACACAAACGTGGATTCGCCAACAATAAGCGAGTAATTGTGTCGCATCGGTCATTTTTTCTAGATACTCGGGACTTTGTGTCAGTCAATTCACAGATTAGACTAGCCGCAAAGACCGAGTAAGGGAAATAAAATGATTCAGAAATTGGCTTTAGGAATAGCCGTCATCTTCGGCAGTCTAAGCACTTTGGCGATGGCACAAGATTTAGCAGGGACTTGGCAACAAATTGATGATAAAACAGGCTCACCTAAAGCTGTCATCGAAATTCGTAAAGAAGCCAATCAAACCTATACGGGTAAAATTATTAAAGTAACTCCACGTCCAGGTTATACCCCACGTGAACTTTGTAATAAGTGTCCTGCGCCTTATACTGACCAACCTATTTTAGGGATGGATATTTTAAAAGGCTTAAAACAAGTCAAAGATAGCAATAATTACGAAAAAGGACGCGTAATTGATCCATTGGCAGGTCGTATTTACGATGCAAAAATCCGCCTCAACTCGACAGGTAAGCGTTTGACTTTGCGCGCTTATATGGGGGTGTCTACACTAGGGCGCAGCCAAACTTGGATTCGAATTCAATAAAATTCAAAAAAACAGCCACTTTAATAGGTGGCTGTTTTCATTTCGACATCACATTTTTAAATTATAAAGATAAAATATTGTTACCATTCTTCCAGTGGATTATCCACTGTAAACAATTGCTGGTCTTCCAAACGATAAGCCACCAGTTGATGCCCCCAGACACAGCCCCCATCGACATTCTGAATCTGGGCGGAAATAGTTTTGCCTTGCAGCGCGGCCCAGTGCCCAAAAATAATCTGATGCGTTTCAGCTGCAGCCGAAACATATTCAAACCACGGTTTAAAGCCGGCCGGCATCGGATCGTCCAGACTGTCTTTAAAACTGAACTCCAGGCGTCCTTCTGCATCGGTCAGGCGCATGCGGGTTAGATAGTTGACGATACAGCGTAAGCGTTCATTGCCTTGCAAATCATCTGACCAGAGGGCCGGCTCTTTGCCAAACATCTCGGCCAGAAAATGATCCATCACCGCAAAATCGTCATGCTGAATCACCGCTTCAACTTCTTTGGCCAGCGCCTGAGTTTTTTCTGCGTCCCACAAATGCGGAATACCGGCATGGGTAATGATGGTCGATTCATTCGGACAGACACATAACGGCTGCTTGCGTAACCAGTCAATCAATTCATCGCTGTCGATGGCATCAATCACATCGCGGGTCTGGTCTTTGTCTTTAATCTCTTTCAGGCCACGTGCACCAGCCAGCAAAGTCAGGTCATGATTGCCCAGCACTGTGGTCGCAACACCACGATCGGCCAGCTTTTTGACAAAGCGCAACACGCCAAGCGAGTTTTCACCACGTGCCACCAGATCACCGGCAAACCAGATAAAGTCCTGATCCGGATCAAAGCGGATTTCCTTGAGCAAGGCTTTCAGGGCTTCAAAACAGCCCTGTACATCGCCAATCACATAGTTATAACGTGCCATCGTTGTTTTACACCACCATTTGATCTGCCAAAGCCACAAATTCGGCCAGGGTCAGGGTTTCTGGACGTGCCATCGGATCGACACCGGCTTTTTCAAAACCATCTTCTGCCAGCATGCCTTTTAAGCTATTGCGCAAGGTTTTACGACGCTGGGTAAACACATGCGAAACCAGACGCGATAAAGCCTTTTCATTTTTCGCCACAATCGGTTTCACCTCATACGGCTCTAAACGAAACACCGCAGAAGTCACTTTTGGTGGCGGGCTAAAAGAGCCCGGTGGCACTTCAAACAGGAAAGTTGGTTTGCAGTAATACTGAATCATCACCGACAAACGGCCGTATTCTTTGGTATTTGGTGCAGCCGTAATCCGGTCGACCACTTCTTTTTGCAGCATGAAGTGCATGTCTTTGACTTTGTCACCAAACTCCAAGAGATGGAACAACAGTGGGGTCGAAATGTTATACGGCAGGTTACCCACCACACGGAGTGGACGGTCATCTTCAAACAGATTGCTAAAATCATATTTCAGCGCATCGGTTTCAATAATGGTTAAACGTTCCGGATGTGGCACACGCCCCGGCAAACCGGCAGCCAGATCACGGTCCAGTTCCACAACGGTCAAGGCATCACATTCACCAATTAATGGTGAAGTTAAGGCCGCCAGACCCGGGCCAATTTCAACAATATTATCGCCCGGACGCGGATTGACCGAGCGTACAATTTTCGCAATCACACGTTGGTCATGTAAAAAGTTTTGACCAAAACGCTTGCGCGTGTGGTGCCCTTCATCTTTCGGGTTTAAGGCATTAATCTGATACATAAAGATTTCCAACGTGTAATAAAGACAAGATCAGTGACGCGCTAAATCCAGCGCCAAATCAACAGCCACATTCAGGCTTGAGCTTTTCGCAAGACCGCTGCCTGCGAGGGAGAGTGCTGTGCCATGATCAACTGAAGTGCGAATAAACGGCAAGCCCAAAGTAATATTGATGGCTTCACCAAAGCCTTGCGATTTTAGCACAGGTAAGCCCTGATCGTGATACATCGCCAGAACCGCATCGGCATCTTTTAGGTTTTCCGGAGTAAATAAGGTATCAGCCGGCAGGCTTAAACTCATCTGGATGTCCTGCGCGCGATAGCTTTCCAGCACCGGATTAATCACCTCAATTTCTTCCATGCCCAAATAACCGCCCTCACCGGCATGCGGATTTAAACCACAGACCAGAATATTCGGCTGCTCAATTTTAAATTTGGATTTTAAATCGTGGATGAGAATATCAATCACCTGATGCAGACGTTCAGCGGTAATCGCATCAGCCACTGCACGCAGCGGTAAATGCGTAGTGGCCAGGGCCACTCTTAGGGTTTTGGTGGCCAGCATCATCACCACGCGCGGCACGCCCGCAAACTCCTGGTAATATTCGGTATGGCCACTAAAGGCTATACCAGCGTCATTGATGACTGACTTCTGTACCGGCGCAGTCGCTACCCCGACACTTTTGCCTGACATGGCATAATCGGCCGAACGACGTAGCTGTTCCAACACATAAGCGGCATTTTGCGGATTCAGCTCGCCCATCACCACAGCTTGCTGTAAAGGCACATGCTCGACATAGAGCTGCCCTTTTTCTGAAGAAGCAGTTTGCCCGCTGTATTCAATCAGTTCTACCGGCATCTTCAACACTTGCGCACGCTGGGCCAGCATGGCCAGATCGGCCAGAACCACAACGGGACGCTCATCTACACGGTCGGCAAGATGCAGACAAATATCCGGGCCAATGCCGGCAGGTTCACCACTGGTCACATATAAAGGCAGCATGATTGATCCTAAACAATAAGGCATCTCCCATTATAAGCAGACTTTGACCGCAGCGGCCGTGAATTCTGCTGAAGATTCGGGCAGATTGGCCGGTTTTGGGGCAATCTAAACTGCTTTTGAAGGCGGATATTTAGCTGAAAGTTGATCAGTACTAGGCACGGCAGATGGATGTTCTTGGCAAGTCTTTTCTTTTCTCAGGATTTTGATTAAAATACAGCGCTTGAAATTTTATATTTTCATTGTGGTTCTCGACAATTTCGTTTAGAATCTCGTCTCCTTTTTGTTTGGACTGATTCACCGTCCAAACCAACTATAATAGGTAGTGGTTTAATGAAAACTCTCAGCGCTAAGCCAGCTGAAGTTCAACACGACTGGTACGTTGTTGATGCTTCTGGCAAAACTTTAGGTCGTCTTGCGACTGAAATCGCTCGTCGTTTACGCGGTAAGCATAAGACTTCTTATACTCCTCACGTTGACACTGGTGACTACATCGTTGTTATCAACGCTGAACAAGTTCAAGTAACTGGTAACAAGTCACTTGACAAAAAATACTATCGCCACACTGAATTCCCAGGCGGTTTAAAAGAAACTAACTTTGAAAAGTTAGTTGCTCACAAACCTGAAGAAATCTTCCAACGCGCTGTGAAAGGCATGTTGCCAAAAGGTCCTCTTGGTTATGCAATGATCAAGAAAATGAAAGTGTACGCTGGTAGCGAGCATCCTCATACTGCTCAACAGCCACAAGTTTTGGATATCTAAGGGATACAGCACATGGCTACTAACTATGGTACAGGTCGCCGTAAGACCGCAACTGCACGTGTTTTCTTATCTGCTGGTACTGGTAAACTCGTGATCAACAACCGTTCATTAGAGCAATATTTCGGTCGTGAAACTGCTCGTATGGTTGTTCGTCAACCTTTAGAGCTTCTTGAAGCAACTGAAAAATATGACCTTTACATCACTGTTGCTGGTGGTGGTATCGGTGGTCAAGCAGGCGCGATCCGTCACGGTATTACTCGTGCATTAATCGCTTCTGACGAGACTTTAAAACCTGCTCTTCGTCAAGCTGGTTTCGTTACTCGTGACGCTCGTGAAGTTGAACGTAAGAAACTTGGTTTACGTAAAGCACGTAAACGTCCTCAATTCTCTAAACGTTAATTCGTTTACCGAGTTGGACAAAAAGCCTTGGTTTATCCAAGGCTTTTTTATTGGCTGTTATTTTAAAGATAAAAGAATTTATTGTTCAGGTACATCTTTACCCCAACTGCCCTCATGCAGCCAGAAGGCCTTGCTGAAATAATAGTTCACTACCCCAATTCCTAAGCAGAACATCAGAAACACAAGTTTTATCATCATACTGCGCCGCTCCTGTTATTTTTTTATAATCTAACCCATTTTCACCCGATTCATCCTTTTTCGCTTCGTGCTTTTTAGGTTGAATTTTAGTATCCTAACTGATTCATTTTGCTGCTTACTGATTTATGTCCTTGGAAAATACACCGCTACAGGGAATTACACTATACAGTCATGCAGACGATTTCCGCTCGCACTGGATTCGCCTGGTACTGGCTGAGAAGAATATTAAATATCATCTGGTCCTGGTCGACCATGAAGATGAAGATTTAGCCAGCCTGAATCCTTATAATCGCCTACCCATGCTGGTAGAGCAAGATTTAAAACTGTTCCATGCCCCAATTATTTCCGAATATGTTGATGACCGCTACCGGCAAAACAAGCTCTATGCCGATGCACCAGCACCCCGCGCAGAGCAGCGCCAATACATCTGGCGTTTTGAGCAGGACTGGCTAAAGCTGGCCGATATCCTGCTTTGCCATGAAGATACCCTGAATAGCGCAGCACAGGCCAAGGCACAAAAGCAGCTTCGTGATACACTGGTCTCACTCACACCATTATTTCAGCATTTCCCTTATTTTATGGCGGAAAACTTTGGCATCCTGGATTGTATGCTGGCCCCAATTTTCCTGCGCCTGAAAGCCATGGGCATTGAACTGCCAAAACAGCATTGCCGCCCGATTCATTTATATTGCCAGCGAAATTTTAGTCGCCCTGCATTTGTAAAATCCTTAACCGTGCAGGAAAAAAACCGCTATAGCGAATTTTTAATAAATAAGTAGAGAGTAGATATGTCTGAACAGGAACTCAACTTAAGCCCAACCCGTCCCTATCTAGTGCGTGCCATTTATGAATGGATTTGCGACAACCAGCTTACACCGCATATTCTGGTCGATGCCACCCAACCCAACACCATGGTGCCAGAGCAGTTCATTCAGGATGGCCAGATTGTGTTAAATATCGTGCCACATGCAGTCCATGGCTTGCACATCTCCAATGATGCCATCAGCTTTTCGGCGCGCTTTGGTGGCGTAGCACGCGATATTTATGTACCCATTGCTGCAGTTTTGGGGATTTATGCTCGCGAAAATGGCCAGGGTTTATTCTTTGATCCAAGTGAATATGAACATATCCAAAATGATCCAAATGCTTTAAAATCAAGCACAGAGGAACAAACTGAAACACCAAAGAAAAAACCAAGCCTAAGATTATTAGATTAAAAAAGAAATAGGAGTAAATGCATGGCTTTTGATTTAGTACAATACTTTAGCGATCAGGTTAAAATTCAAAAGCCTCAGCTTTTGCAGCAGTACGATGCTGATAGCCGCAATGCATATATCCAGGAACTCAATGCGCTAACTCTAGGCAAACTGATTCGTCTGTGGCGCGAAGATGACAATAAGCTCTATCAGGAAATCAAGACCCTCGATCCGCTGTATATTCAGGAAGTGTCCCGTCATCTGACCACTTCGGTACACAACCAGTCTGAACTGCCTAAACCTGAACTCGAACACGGTATTAGTGTAATTTTAAGCCTGCAACTGACCGAATTAAAACAGCTGGATGAAACCGGTAACTTTGGCAGCAACGGCTTAAAAGAGCTGCTACAGGGTCAAATTGAACATCTGTCAGGTCAGGCAGATGATTGGGTTTGGTCAACAAACGAGCTAACAGAGTTAAAGGGCTCTAAACCCCTTCCCCAAGAAGAGCTATCATTAGATGATACGATGAAGGAGTTTAATCAAATGTTACATCAACAAGCCGATCATGCGCCAGTAGAAAGCACAGTCGCAGCAGAACCGACTGTTCCAGGCTGGGCCAAAGTTTTGGAACCTGTCGTAGCAATTGCGATTCTATGGATTCTATATTGCGCAGCAAGCCAAATGTTTGCTTAAGCAGTCTGATTCCAAACCGCCTGACATAGGCGGTTTTTTATGGCTGAAATTTTCCAATAAATAGTTCAGTCTCCTTGTACGTTTTGGCTTACATTGAATGAAGATAATTGAGGCTAGGCGTACACACAGAATTTTCGTATTCTAAATTCATCAGGAAACAGGATGTTTCCCAAACGAAAAACAACAATAATAAGTTTGTACACCAGGATCGTGAGGTACGACAGGAGTTATACCTAAAGCACGAAATACGAAGAAACCCCGTCAGGATGATGGGGTTTCTTTTTATTTATTGCTTATCCTACTTTTGTAGCACCTTACCCACTACGGAAATAGACAGCTTTCACCTAGCTAAGCGGCGAAAGTATGACCTGAGATAAGCTGCTTACTAAACCTTTCTATCATCCTACTCTTAAAGAAGGATTAGGAACTACATTGAAAAATACTAGTCGGCAGTTCAATGAACCTTAGAGATGGTTTAGAGAGCATAATAAAAACTCATATTCCCTGTAGATAAGCCTGCAATAAACGCATATTCAACATAAAACTCTGTCATGTTGAATACATATAACACGGTACACACCAAGCCAAAGACCACTAATCCAGACATTACGGGTGCTGCCTTATACTCTGCATGCTTATATATTGGGGTTTGTACAATAGAATAATGTAATTTTTTTCGATTAATATAAAAGCGATTAAAAAGCGGTAAACGGATAATCAATATATACATCAGCACAATTCCGAGAATCCAATGTATTACCACCATCCAGTAGTTCAATAACACATGATCAGGATACATACCAATAGCCACAAAAATAACTGAAATACAGAGATTTAACAGCAAATAGCTGGGATAAAATTTTCTATACATGGATTATTTTTTAATAATTTTATTTATATTGAAGCACTATAACTTTATTAAAAGCATAAAAAAATCCCCCTGCTGTTTAAGCTAGGGGGATTTTGAATTAATGAGCTGGCGATGACTTACTCTCACATGGGTAACCCCACACTACCATCAGCGCTAAGAGGTTTCACTTCTGAGTTCGGGAAGGGATCAGGTGGTTCACTCTTGCTATTGTCGCCAGCACAACTGTTATGGACTTGTTCGGGTCTTAGTTACTTTGCTTAAGCTTGATGCTTTTGCATGTAATGCCTTACTTTGTTCCAAATGAGTTATTAACGGATTGGCTATTGGGTCTGAATTTTATTGTGTCGCATTAACTAAATCAAGGATTAGTTTAGAATTCAGCTTGATACAACAACTGTTTGGGTGTTGTATAGTCAAGCCTCACGAGCAATTAGTATTGGTCAGCTTCACATATCGCTATGCTTCCACACCCAACCTATCAACGTCCTAGTCTCGAACGGCTCTTTAGAGGACATAAAGTCCTAGGGAAATCTTATCTTGAGGTAGGCTTCCCGCTTAGATGCTTTCAGCGGTTATCCCTTCCGAACATAGCTACCCGGCGATGCGACTGGCGTCACAACCGGTACACCAGAGGTTCGTCCACTCTGGTCCTCTCGTACTAGGAGCAGATCCTCTCAAATTTCCAGCGCCCACGGTAGATAGGGACCGAACTGTCTCACGACGTTCTAAACCCAGCTCGCGTACCTCTTTAAATGGCGAACAGCCATACCCTTGGGACCTGCTTCAGCCCCAGGATGAGATGAGCCGACATCGAGGTGCCAAACACCGCCGTCGATATGAACTCTTGGGCGGTATCAGCCTGTTATCCCCAGAGTACCTTTTATCCGTTGAGCGATGGCCCTTCCATACAGAACCACCGGATCACTAAGACCTACTTTCGTACCTGCTCGACTTGTGGGTCTCGCAGTTAAGCGCGCTTTTGCCTTTATACTCTACGCGTGATTTCCGACCACGCTGAGCGCACCTTCGTACTCCTCCGTTACTCTTTAGGAGGAGACCGCCCCAGTCAAACTACCCACCAGACATGGTCCTCGTCCCGGATCACGGGACAGAGTTAGAACCTCAACATTACCAGGGTGGTATTTCAAGGACGGCTCCATTGGAACTGGCGTTCCAACTTCAAAGCCTCCCACCTATCCTACACAAGTAAGGTCAAAGTTCAATGTCAAGCTGCAGTAAAGGTTCACGGGGTCTTTCCGTCTAGCCGCGGGTACACTGCATCTTCACAGCGATTTCGATTTCACTGAGCCTCTGCTGGAGACAGCGCCGCCATCATTATGCCATTCGTGCAGGTCGGAACTTACCCGACAAGGAATTTCGCTACCTTAGGACCGTTATAGTTACGGCCGCCGTTTACTGGGGCTTCGATCAAGAGCTTCGCTTACGCTAACCCCATCAATTAACCTTCCAGCACCGGGCAGGCATCACACCCTATACGTCCACTTTCGTGTTTGCAGAGTGCTATGTTTTTAATAAACAGTTGCAGCGGCCTGGTTTCTGCGGCTGTCAACCGCTCAGGGAGCAAGTCCCATCACCGTCAACAGCGTACCTTCTCCCGAAGTTACGGTACCATTTTGCCTAGTTCCTTCAGCAGAGTTCTCTCAAGCGCTTTGGTCTACTCGACCTGACCACCTGTGTCGGTTTCGGGTACGATTCCAGTGTAACTGAAGCTTAGAGACTTTTCCTGGAAGCATGGTATCAGCCACTTCGCTAGTAAACTAGCTTGCTATCAGCTCTCAGCATAGAGCACCCCGGATTTGCCTAAGATGCATGCCTACAGCCTTCCACCTGGACAACCAACGCCAGGCTGACTTAACCTTCTCCGTCCTCTCATCGCATTACACTGAAGTATTGGAATATTAACCAATTTCCCATCGACTACGCCTCTCGGCCTCGCCTTAGGGGTCGACTCACCCAGCCCCGATTAACGTTGGACTGGAACCCTTGGTCTTTCAGCGAACGGGTTTTTCACCCGTTTTGTCGTTACTCACGTCAGCATTCGCACTTCTGATACCTCCAGCAGACTTCTCAATCCACCTTCATCGGCTTACAGAACGCTCCCCTACCACGTATACAATGTATACATCCGCAGCTTCGGCACATAGTTTTAGCCCCGTTACATCTTCCGCGCAGGCCGACTCGACTAGTGAGCTATTACGCTTTCTTTAAAGGGTGGCTGCTTCTAAGCCAACCTCCTAGCTGTCTATGCCTTCCCACATCGTTTCCCACTTAACTATGATTTTGGGGCCTTAGCTGGCGGTCTGGATTGTTTTCCTCTTGACTACGGACGTTAGCACCCGCAGTCTGTCTCCCGGATAGTACTCAT